>DATFPZ010000415.1:0-2430 GCA_035264545.1 Acidimicrobiia bacterium | reverse complement strand
GGTCGCGATCGCGTTCAACCTCCTCAGCATTCGCCGGTGGCGTGCGAGCGGCCACGCGTGGCGCGTGCCGCTGATGACGCTCAACAGCGTCGTCATCCTGTTCCTGTTGGTCCTCGTCGCCCTCGACGTGAGCGAGCTCGTGTCGTGAGCGTCCAGCAGCCCGCGCTCCCCGACCGGGGACCGGTCGCCCGCGCCGGATGGCTCGCCGGCGGACTCGTCGCGGTCGCGCTGGGCGCCGTCGGCATCGTCGTGCCCGGCCTGCCTACGACGGTGTTCTTCATCATCGCGGCGTGGTGCTTCTCGCATTCGAGCCCGCGGCTCGAGCGGTGGGTCCTCAATCTGCCGCGAGTGGGGCCGATGGTGCGCGACTACCGAGCCGGCCTCGGCATGCCCCGTCGCGCCAAGCTGATTGCCATCTCGATGATCGTCGTCTTCGTGACGCTCAGCGTTGTGGTGTTCATCGGCACCTGGCCACTCCGCCTCGTGGTGCTGGCCCTCGCCGTGATCGGCGTCGCATACATCGCACTTCGAGTCCCGACGCGCGAGCGCGTGCTCGAGCAGCGGGCCCGCAGGTAGGTCGACGGCGCGGCCCGGGCGCGCCGCTCAGGCGACCCCGCCGGGAGGATCCTGGAGCAGTCCGATGGGGTTGCCGTCCGCATCCCGCATCGTTGCGATCAGCCTGCCTCGGCCGACGTCGTTCACCGGCTGTTGCGTCTCCGCGCCCGCGTCGACGAGCGCCGCGAGGGTCTCGTTGATGTCGTCTACGCGCCAGTAGCTGACCGGACCGGTCATGCCCTTGCCGTGGCCGTTGGGGTCGAGACCGACGTCCTGGCCGCCGACGTTGAACGCGACGTAGTACGGCTCGTCCACGTACGCCGGAACGCCGAAGGCGGTGCCGAACAGCTGCTTCGCCGCCGCGAGGTCCTTGACGGGATAGATGATGGTCTCCAAGCCTGACGCCATCGAGAGCTCCTCACACTCGTCGTGTTACGTCGATCCGGATTGGATCGTCACTGTCATGACGGATCGCGGGGGAAGAAGGTAACGGTGGCGGAACACGACTGGCTGGTGGACCGGTTCGAGGCCCAGCGTGCCCATCTGCGAGCGGTGGCCTATCGGATGCTCGGATCAACCGGGGAGGCGGACGACGCCGTGCAAGAAGCCTGGGTCCGGCTCAACCGGTCCGACACGAGCGCCATCGAGAACCTCGATGGGTGGTTGACGACGGTCGTCTCGCGGGTGTCGCTCGACATGCTGCGGTCCCGCGCCTCCCGGCGCGAAGAATCTTCCGGCGGGGATCTGCCGGACCGCGTCGAGAGCGCCACGGCCGGGAGCGACCCCGAGCACGAAGCGCTGCTGGCCGATACCGTCGGCTCGGCCCTGCTCGTGGTCCTCGACACGCTCAGTCCCGCCGAGCGGTTGGCGTTCGTGCTGCACGACATGTTCGCCGTGCCCTTCGACGAGATCGGGCCCATCGTCGGCCGATCCCCGAACGCGGCCAAGCAGCTCGCCAGCCGCGCCCGCCACAAGGTGCAGGGGAAGGGCCCGGCCCCGGACGCCGATCCTGCCCGTCAGCGAGAGGTCGTCGACGCCTTCCTCGCCGCCTCACGCAGCGGTGACTTCGACGCGCTCGTGGCGTTGCTCGACCCGGACATCGTGCTCCTCGCCGACGCCGCGGCAGTGCGAATGGGCTCGCCGGAGGAGACCCAAGGTGCCGCCGCGGTTGCCGGCACCTTCTCGGGACGCGCCGAGGCCGCCCAACCGGCGCTCATCGACGGGGCCGTCGGCATCGTGTGGGCGGTGCGCGGACGAGCCAAGGTCGCGTGGGACTTCACGATCAGGGACGGCAAGGTCGTCCACATCGACATGCTCGCTGCGCCTGCCACCCTCGATGACCTCGACCTCACGATCTTCGAGACGGACGGGGAGGCCGATGCCTGAGACGCCCTACGCCATTCATCCGATCGGATGGGTCGAGTCACCGCTCGTCGACCGGGACGCCGCGCCGTTCCAAGGCGATGAAGGGGCACCAGACGCGTGGGTCGTGCTCGACCCGACGATGCGGCCCGCGGTTCGCGACCTCGAAGTCGGCTCCGAGGTGATCGTCCTCACGTGGCTCGATCGGGCCGACCGCGAGACGCTCGTCGTGCATCCACGTGGCGATCCGAACCGTCCCGCGCGGGGCGTGTTCAGCACGCGGTCACAAGATCGTCCGAACCCGATCGGGCTCCACCGCGTGCAGGTCCTTGCGATCGACGACACCATGATCCATGTCCGGCACCTCGAGGCGCTCGACCGCACGCCCGTCGTCGACATCAAGCCGGTGCTGGGACCGGTCGACGAACGATGACGACCTGGGCGGGAACGAGCTAACCGCGCCGAGAGCGGGCTCGGCGTTTGCCCTCGTGCATGGCCTGCACCCGAGCGACG
>DATFPZ010000414.1:0-7539 GCA_035264545.1 Acidimicrobiia bacterium | reverse complement strand
GTCGTACCGATCGTGGACGAGTGCATCGACGCGTTCGTCGACCGCGGCCGCGCAGAGCTCGTGCGCGAGCTCACGCTGCCGTTCCCGGTGAACGTGATCGCGCGGATGCTCGGGCTCCCCCGCGAGGACCTCCCGCAGTTCCATCGTTGGGCGATCGAGCTCATCAGCGTCTCGTTCGACTGGGACAGGGGCACACGAGCCTCGGCGCAGCTGCGCGATTACTTCGCCCGCGTGCTCGCCGACCGGCGCGCTCATCCCGCCGACGATCTCATGAGCACGCTCGCTGCCGCCGAGCTCGACGGTCAGCACCTCACCGACGAGGAGATCTTCGCTTTTCTCCGATTGCTGCTTCCCGCCGGCGCGGAGACGACGTACCGGTCGTCGAGCAACCTGCTGTTCGGGTTGCTCACGCATCCGGACCAGCTCGACGCGCTGCGTGCCGACCGCGCGCTGATGCCGCAGGCGATCGAGGAAGGGCTGCGATGGGAGCCTCCCCTGACCACGATCGTGCGGACCGCGACGCACGACACGGTCGTCGACGGGGTGGAGATCCCGGCGCAAGCCATCGTCATCACGAACATGGGCTCGGCCAACCACGACGAGAAGTACTGGGAGCGGTCCGAGGAGTTCGACATCCATCGCGAGCAGCGCCAGCACCTGGCGTTCGCGTTTGGACCGCACATGTGCCTCGGCATGCACCTGGCGCGCATGGAGACCCGCGTGGTGCTCGAGCGGATCTTCGACCGCCTCCCCAATCTGCGTCTCGACCCTGCGGCTGACGCTCCGCACATCACCGGCATGACGTTCCGGGCGCCGCCGGCGCTGCCGGTGCTCTTCGACTGAGAGGAGATCCCATGCGGGCAGAAGACCTCATCCTCGTGAGCGTGGATGACCACGTCGTCGAGCCGCCCGACCTCTTCGAGGGTCACCTTCCCCAGAAGTGGATGGAGAACGCGCCCAAGAACGTCCACCGCGACGGCATCGACGTCTGGGTCTACGAGGACAACGTCATCCCCAACATCGGGCTCAACGCGGTCGCGGGCCGCCCACCCGAGGAGTACAACATCGAGCCCACGAGCTACGACATGATGCGCAAGGGCTGCTACGACATCCACGAGCGCGTCAACGACATGAACCGCAACGGCGTGCTCGGTTCGATGTGCTTCCCCTCCTTCGTGCAGTTCTGCGGGCAGCTGTTCTCGCGCTCGAAGGACCTCGACATGGGGCTCAATCTCCTGCGGGCCTACAACGACTGGCACATCGACGAGTGGTGCGGCACGTACCCGGGCCGGTTCATCCCGCTGTCGATCCCTCCGATCTGGGATCCGCAGCTCATGGCGGACGAGGTCCGGCGCGTCGCCAAGAAGGGCTGTCACGCAGTCACGTTCTCGGAGAACCCGTTCAAGCTGGGCTGGCCGCACATCTTCGGCGACCACTGGGACCCGTTCTTCGCCGCCTGTGAAGACGAGGGCACGATCATCTGCCTGCACATCGGCTCGTCGTCGACGCAGATCGAGATCGCGCCCGGCGCGCCGATCGACATCATGATCACGCTCACGCCGCTGAACACGATGCAGGCCGCCACCGACCTGCTGTGGTCGCAGGTCCTCCGGAAGTTCCCGAACCTCAAGTTCGCCCTCTCGGAGGGAGGGACGGGCTGGCTCCCCTACTGGCTCGAGCGCATCGACTACGTGTACGAGCAGCATCGTTTTTGGACGAACCAGGACTTCGGCGACGCGCTCCCGAGCCAAATGGCGCGTGATCATTTCACGTTCTGCTTCATCAGCGACCGTGCCGGCGTCGACGAGCGCGAGGCGATCGGGATCGACAACATGACGTGGGAGTGCGACTACCCGCACTCCGACTCGTCATGGCCGAACTCGCCCGAGTCGGTCGCCAAACAGCTCGACGGCGTCGCGGACGACATCGTCGACAAGATCACGCACGAGAACGCCATGAGGATCTTCCGCTACGACCCGTTCGCGCACCGGCCCAAGGACCGGTCGAGTGCCGGAGCGCTGCGGGCCGAGGCGCCCGCCTAGCTATCCGGCTCGGCGCTGGTGCCGGAGCTCGGGGACGAGACCGGCGTCGGACAGCATCCGCACCGCCCGCTCCTCCTCGACGTCGATCACGATCGCCTCGCCCGGGCGCCGGTCGACGATGAACCGGACGACGCAGTCCTCGCACGCGTTCGTGTGCTGCATCACGCAGCTGTCGCAGTTGATCTCCATGCACAATCCCCTTTGTCGCCGTCGCAAGCTCCGGCTTTGCGGTGACGGTCGGCAAAGCCGCCGCCACCGCAGGATCGCACGGGGGTATGACAGCTACACCCCGCCTACGACCAGTCAGGCACCGGGAACAGTGATCGGGGCTGGTCGCACCAGCACGCCATCACGCGACCGGCGAGGGAGTCGTCGCGGATGAATTCGACGACGGCATCGGCGATCTCCTCGGGCGCGAGGATCCCGGGCGGGACAGTGGCCGCCTCCTCCTCGGGGGTCATGCGGGATCGGGAGCGCCGCGACATCGGTGTGTCGACCCAGTCCGGACAGATGCAGTTCACGCGGATGCCCGACGCCTCGCGCAAGGATGCGAGCGCGGCGCTGAACCGCGCCACGCCGGCCTTTGTGGCGGCGTAGTCCGGCGCGGGGTGAGGGCCGAACCCCACTCCGGCCAGCGACGCGATGTTGACGATCGCGCCGCCGCCGCGGTCGCGCATCGCCGGAATGGCGTAGTAGGTGCCGAGCATGGGACCGCGCAGGTTCACGTCCAGCACGCGCAGCCACGCCTCGGGGTCGGCGTCCGGGAACGCCGGGCTCGCCACGATGCCGGCGTTGTTCACGAGGATGTCGAGGCCGCCGAACGTCGTCACCGCGAAGTCGACCATCGCCCGGACGTCGGCATCGCGTGCCACATCGACATGCACGAAGCCAGCGCGTCCGGAAGCCGCCTCGATCTCCCCGACCGTCTCCTGGCCGGGACCGTCGTCGAAGTCGGCGACGGCGACGGCCACCCCCTCCCGCGCCAGCCGCAACGCCGTGGCCCGGCCGATCCCGGCCCCCGCCCCGGTCACGAGCGCGACACGTCCGGCGATCTCCATAGCGTGAGTATGACCGCGGGGTATGACCGCGAACGCGGGCCGGAGCCTGCTCCCGCCCCGCTATCGGCGGAGCGCCCGCAGCAGCGTCTCCGACGACACGACGTGGGCGCCGGATTCGCGGGCGTGCTCGCCCACCCAGCCGTCGGACGACGCCACGACCACGGGCACCTCGACGGGGAGGTCCATGGCCTGGCGCACGACGACTGCATCGGCCTCCTCGCCTTCGGGCGAGAACACGACCCGGACTCCCGGCCGGCGGGGCGGGAGGACACCGCCGACGTCGGCGCCGTCGAACACCAGGATCACCCGGGCGCGCGTCCGGAGCTGCAGCTCGGAGATGGCGGTGAGCAGACGGTCGCGCTGCTGGGCCGGCGGGGCGTCACCCCAGGCCAGCATCGACACGTTGTAGCCGTCCACGACGAGCACGGCGCGGGGCGTCCGCAGCATGGCGTCGAGCGCGTCCGGGTCGTCGTCCACCATGCCGGGCGGCACGCGGGGGTGGGCGCGGCGCAGCCGCGGGTCCCGCTCCTTCTTTTCGTCTTCTTTGTCGTTGTCGGCCGCCGAGTTCTTCCGTTGCAGCACCCGGCGGGCCTGATCGGCCACACCGCTCAGCCCGGTCGCCAGCCGCTGGGCCATGTCGGCGGCGTCGACCAACGCCTGCAGGTCATCGCGTCGCAGCACGGGCATGCCCGCGTCCGCCTCGCGCTGCTTGGCTTCCGCTTCCTTCATGGCGCGCCGCAACTCGCGCATTTCTTCGTCGACCTTGCGCGCTCGGGATGCCTCTCGTTCGATGCGCGCATCGGCAGCCTCGACCGCGCTGCGCGCCTCCGCGATGTCGCGTTCGATCTCGGCAGCCTTCCGCTCGGCTGCTGCCGCCCGCTGGTTGGCCTGCGCCTCGCGGTCACGCCGGCTCTGGCGCTCCTCGCGCAGGTCGCGCTCGATGTGCTCCGCCCTCTGCTCGGCGGTGACGCGAGCGGCTTCCGCTCGTCGGCGCGACTCCGCCAGGCCCGCGACTTGCGACTCACGCGCGCGGTGATCGTCACCCGCCTGCCGCTCGAGCCGCAGACGCTCGAACGCAGCACACGCGAATCCGAGCCCGAACGTCCATCCCGGTGGCCGCGCTGCGTACAGCGCCGACGCCAGGATCGGCAGCGTGGAGTCGTCAGTTGCGTCGCTCACGAGTCCGAATGCAGCGCCGGGGTCCCATGTCTCGAGCGCGTCGGACACGTCGGCGCGCGCAAGGAACTGCTCGACAGCGCGGTCGCGAAAGTCGCGTTCCGTCTCGATCGCGCGCAGCAGCTGCTGGCGCGCTGCACCGCGCGCGAGGCCGCGACGATCGAACTCGGCGACAGGCCGCAGTATCGGCGGAATCTCGGTCGGTTCGAGCGTGCGCAGCATCTCGCCCGCCGTATCGAGCAGCGGGACGAGCAACGACTCGGGCACGGGCGGCGGTGACACTCGCCGCGGGGGGCTCGACATCCGCTCGCCGGCCGTCACCGCGACCCCCGAGATGCTCGTAGGGGGGCTGACCCGTAGACTGATTCGCTGCAGCCGGGTGGCCGGCAGCGAAGCCGGCGGCGAAGGAGTGGCATGCGTTCACGGTACGAGGAAGTCACCCTCGACACGCAAGGCGACGGCGACATGCTCGACGTCACCCCCTACGCCCAGAAGGTCATCGACAACGCCGGCCTGGCCGACGGTCTCTGCACCGTGTTCGTCGCCCACTCGACGTGCGGCATGACGACAATCGAGCACGAGCCCGGATGCAACGCCGACCTCAACACCGTCCTCGAGGGCGTCGCCCCCCAGGACCGCCCCTGGGAGCACAACGCACGTAACGCCGACACGAACGGCCACAGCCACGTACGCGCCGCGCTGGTCGGGCCGTCGGTGACGATCCCGTTCCGGGCCGGCGAGCTCCAGGTCGGGGTCTGGCAGAAGGTCGTCTGCATCGATTTCGACGACCGCCCGCGCAGCCGCAAGGTCGTCGTCCAGCTACTCGGCGAGTAGCACCAAACCTCCGCCCTCACGCGGGCTCGGCTGGCGCGGCGGCGTCGGCGGTGTTCGGCGATCCTTGGAGCGTTTCGATGCTGTCGCCGCTCGCCCCGCACCAGCGGCATGTGACCCGCTCGACGGTCTCCTCGAGCAGCTGCTCGTCTTCGACGGTCAGGTCACCACCCACGCTGTAGTGGTGGAACGCGCTCGTCCGCCGGGTCGTGACGACGTCGAAGCGGGTGAGGTTCCCGCACGCACCGCAGCGGTACCGCACCGCCATTGGCTCCTCCGTGGTTGCCGGCCCAGGCTCGGCGAGCGGCGACGACCGTCGGCGACGCCCTCGTACCGGACTGGGAAGTGTACGGCTTCGCCCGCCTACGGTCCGCCTCGCGGGGCGGCAGCACGTCGCACCCGCTCCCGGCGGCTCGCGCCGCTGTCAGCGCCGATCGCCTCTTCGTCGCCGGTGTCGAAGGGTTCCGGCTCGGTGCGCCGCCCGCCCCGACGCGAGCTGTTCCTCGCGGAGCGATTCTCGGCCCGCCGCCGCGCCAGCGCGCGCCCCCCTTCGAGGAACGTGGTCAGCAAGAGTGTCGTGAACAGCGCCCAGACGGGCGCGATTGCGATCACGCGGATGTAGCGCGCGAGCCCGGTTTGGGTGAACACGTCCACCAATCGGTCCCCGCTCAGCCAGCCGGTCACCCGCGCGACCCAGAGCGTGACGACGAGACCGAGCGGGAGGGCGACCGCCCACGCGAGCACACGCAGCGGGAGGGCCACCGTCTCGGTCTGGGGAACGGCGCCGGCAGTACCTCGGGGAATCTTGGCGGCACGCGCACGCGCCGCCGCAGGCGCCGCCGCTGCCGCGGCTGCCGGAGTGGGGCGCGGCGGCAGGGCGGCGGTCGACTCGGGGCCGGATGAATCAGCCGGGCGAACGTGTCGCGACGACGCCATCACCGACGGGCGGAACTGCGTCGGAACCTTCAGCGGCTTGCCGCAGCCTTCACACTTGAACGTGGGCGCGTCCGGCAGGCCCGACACCCGGTGCTTGCTCCCGCACGAGGGGCACTGGATGGCCTTGCCCACGGCGTCAGCCTTCGTCGGCGGCGCGCGCCGCCTTACTCGTGAGCACGAACGTCTCCAGGACTGCCGCCGCCTTCCCGGATTCAATGGCCGCGATCGCCTGCTCGAGCCCGGCGCCGAGATCGGGGGCGGCGTCGGCGACGACGAGGGCGGCGGCCGCATTGAGCGCCACCACGTCGCGCACAGGACCGGGCTCGCCGCCGAGCATGCGCTCGGCGATCGCGACGTTGGCGGCGGCGTCGCCGCCGACGATCTCGTCGGGATCGGCGACCGGGATCCCGTACTCGCGCGGGTCGAGGGTCGAGGCGCGCACCGAGCCGTTCGTGAGCTCCCACACGTTCGAGACCGTGGTCGTCGTGAGCTCGTCGAGGCCGTCGCCTCCGCAGAACACCATCGCCCGCTCGACGCCGAGCTCGGCGAGGGTGTGTGTCATGCGCTCTGCCATCGAAGGGTCCGACACGCCGACGACCCGGCGGCGCACGCCGGCCGGGTTGGCGAGCGGGCCCAGGAAGTTGAAGGTCGTGGGTGTCCCGAGCTCACGACGCGCCGGGCCCGCGAACCGCAGCGCAGGGTGGTACTTGGGCGCGAAGCAGAACCCGATGCCGGCCTCGTCGACGCAACGGGCGACGCCCGCGGGGCCGAGGTCGATCACGACACCGAGCTCCTCGAGGATGTCAGCCGAGCCGCACGCCGATGACGCGGCGCGGTTGCCGTGCTTGGCGACTCGCACTCCCGCGCCCGCGACGACCAGCGCCGCCAGCGTCGAGATGTTGACGGTGCCCGAACGGTCGCCGCCGGTGCCGCACGTGTCGACGACGGGTCCTCCCGGGCCGTCCAGTGGGATGTCGACGGTCTGTGCGAACCGCAGCATCGTGCGGGCGAGTGCCGCCAGCTCGCCCGACGTCTCGCCCTTGGCCCGGAGCGCGACGGCAAAGCCGGCGATCTGGGCGTCGGTCGCCTCGCCGGAGAGGATCGTGGCCATGGCCTGCTCGGCCAGCTCGACCGGCAGATCCTCCCGGCGGAGGAGTCGGCCGATCACGTCAGGCCAGAGGGCGGGGGTGGGAGTCGTCATGGAAGCTTCCGCTCGTGCGCCGGAGTCAATCCCACCACAGATCATGGTCGAGGACGCCCCGCGCGATGAGTCCGAGCTGCACCTGGGTGGTGCCCTCGACGATCGTGAGCTGCTTGGCGTCCCGGTAGTACAGCTCGGTGGGATGGTCCTCCATGTAGCCGGCGGCGCCGAGCATCTGGAGGGCCTCCCCCGAGACCTTCACCGCCAGCTCGGTGGCGTAGTACTTCGCCATCGACAGGAACGGCACGTACTCCTTGGTGAACAGGCTGCGGTCCGCCATCCATGCAGCGCGGTA
>DATFPZ010000413.1:0-7058 GCA_035264545.1 Acidimicrobiia bacterium | reverse complement strand
CTCGATCTCACCCTCGATGCCGCCGGCAGCGCGAACGATGGCGAGTCGGCGCCCCGACCGGCGCGGCTGCGTGCGCAGCTCGCCGGGTCAGACGACGGCGGCGTGCTCCTCGACGCGTCGAGGGACGTCACCCTCGCCGCCGGCGACAACCAGCTCACCTGGACGCTCGACGTCGACCACCCGCCGCGCTGGTGGCCATGGCGCCTCGGCGAGCAGCCGCGCTGCGACGTCGAGGTCGTGGTCGAGGTCGGGGGCGAGGCGAGCGACCGGCGCACCCTGCGCACCGCGTTCCGCGACGTGCAGTGGCGCCGCTGGCAGCTCCAGGTGAACGGCGAGCGACTCTTCGTGATGGGCTCGAACCAGGGCCCGTCGCGTATGCAGCTCGGCGAGGCGACGCCGGCCGAGCTCGCACGCGACGTGGACCTCGCGCTGGACGCCAACCTCGACCTGCTGCGACTCCACGCCCACGTGTCGCGTCCCGAGCTGTACGGCGCCGCCGACGCCGCCGGGCTCCTCGTCTGGCAGGACTTCCCGCTCCAATGGGGCTACGCGCGGGGCGTCCGCAAGCCCGCGGTGCGCCAAGCCCGCGCGATGGTCGACGTGCTCGGCCATCACCCCAGCATCGTGCTGTGGTGCGCGCACAACGAGCCGCTCGCCGTCGACATCGCACCGGGGAAGCCGCTGACGACGCGCGCCAAGGTGCGCCTCGGCGG
Source organism: Acidimicrobiia bacterium (assembly GCA_035264545.1). Lineage (GTDB taxonomy): Bacteria > Actinomycetota > Acidimicrobiia > IMCC26256 > JACDBD01 > JALZAA01. The sequence continues at coordinate 6,345 of DATFPZ010000413.1, read as the reverse complement.
GTCGATGCTGCTCCCGACGTGGAACAAGAACGTGCTCGACCGGTCGATCACGCGGGCGCTGCACCGCGCCGACCCGAGTCGCGCCGTCGACCCGCACTCGGGGGTGCTCCCCGGCCTGGGCGGCCCCGGCACCGACACGCACTTCTACTTCGGCTGGTACCACGGCGAGCTCCACGGCCTCGCGTCTGCGCTGCGCGTGGTCCCCCGCTTGGCCCGATTCGTCACGGAGTTCGGCGCGCAAGCCGTGCCCGAGTCCACCGCGTTCATGGAGCCCGAGCGGTGGCCCGAGCTCGACTGGGACCGGCTGTTCGAGCATCACGCGTGTCAGAAGGAGGTCTTCGACCGGATCGTGCCGCCCGCCGACTTCGCTACGTTCGATGCGTGGCGTGCCGCGACGCAGGCGTACCAGGCGGCGCTCGTGCAGCTCCAGGTCGAGGACCTTCGGCGCCTCAAGTACGCGCCCACGGGCGGGTTCTGCCACTTCTGCTTCGCCGACGGTCATCCGGCGGTGACGTGGTCGGTCCTCGACCACGATCGGGGCGAGAAGCGCGGGTACGCCGCGTTACGCGACGCGTGCCGGCCGGTGCTGCCGATGATCGAGCCGCGCGATGGGCTCGTGCACGTCGTCAGCGAACGTCGTGACGAGCTCGCGGGCACGGTCATCGAGGTGACGGGCGACCGGGGCCGGCTCGGTCGCTTCATGGGCGACATCGCGGCGGATGCGGTGACGTACGTCGGGCGCGTCGACCTCGACGGCGTGAAGGAGGCGTCGATCACCCTCGAGCACCGTGTGCTCGGGCGGGTCGACAACCGCTACGAGGCGCTGCTGCTCGCTTCGGTCCGCGAGGAGGCCCGGAGCTAGCGTCGAAGCCGTGGCGCGCACGGAAGATGAGGTCTCCACCGCCGCCCAGCGGCCCGGGGCCGACGACGCCGACCGGCTGGCCACGGAGTTCGGCAAGCCGGAGCCGGCGCCGGTCCGGAAGCGCCAGCCTCCGTTCTTCGTCCGGTTCTACCGGTCGGACATCGGCAAGAAGTGGGTGATGGCCGTCACCGGCGTCGTGCTGATGGCTTACGTGTTCGCCCACATGGTCGGGAACCTGCACGTCTTCGAGGGCGCCCGCCAGATCGACAGTTACGGCGAGTGGCTCCGAGAGCTGCTCGACCCGCCGTTCCCACGCACGATGGCGTTGTGGCTGCTGCGGATCACGATCATCGTCGCCCTCGCCCTCCACATCCACGCCGCGTATGCGCTGACGCGCGTCAACTGGCAGGCCCGGCCGCAGCGCTACCAGTCGCGACGCGACTACGTGGCGGCGAACTTCGCGTCCCGCACGATGCGCTGGACCGGCATCATCATCGCCCTGTTCCTCGTGTTCCACATCCTCGACCTGACGTGGGGCGCCGCCAACCCCGGGTACGTGCGGGGCGAGGTGTACCGGAACACGGTGGCGAGCTTCGAGCGAGTTCCCGTCTCGATCGCCTACATCGTCGCCAACGTCGCGCTCGGCATTCACCTGTACCACGGTGGCTGGAGCTTGTTCCAGAGCGTGGGCTGGAACAATCCGCGCTTCAACGTGTGGCGCCGCTACTTCGCCGTCGGCTTCGCGGTCGTGGTGACCGGCGGGTACATCAGCGTCCCCATCGCGGTGCTGGCGGGATGGGTGAGTTGAGACGGAAGTATGGAGGCGCAAGATGATCGGTGATCTCGACGCCAAGGTCCCCGCCGGCCCCCTCGCCGACAAGTGGGACAACCATCGCTTCCACGAGAAGCTCGTCGCGCCGGCCAACCGGCGGCGGTTCGACGTGATCGTCGTCGGGACGGGTCTGGCCGGCGCGGCGGCCGCCGCCACTCTGGGCGAGCTCGGCTACCGGGTGAAGGTGTTCACGTTCCACGACTCCCCTCGCCGGGCGCACAGCATCGCCGCCCAGGGCGGGATCAACGCGGCGAAGAACTACAAGAACGACGGCGACAGCATCGAGCGCCTCTTCTACGACACGATCAAGGGCGGCGACTACCGCTCCCGCGAGGCGAACGTCTACCGGCTCGCGCAGATCAGCGTCGAGATCATCGACCAGTGCGTCGCGCAAGGCGTGCCGTTCGCCCGTGAGTACGGGGGCCTGCTCGACACCCGCTCGTTCGGCGGGGCGCAGGTGTCGCGGACGTTCTACGCCCGGGGCCAAACCGGCCAGCAGCTCCTGCTCGGCGCGTACCAGGCCCTCGAGCGGCAGGTGCACCTCGGCACGGTCGAGCTGCACCCGCGCGTGGAGCTGCTCGACGTCGTGCTCAAGGACGGCCGCGCCGCCGGCATCGTCACCCGTGATCTCGTGACCGGCGAGATGCGCTCGCATTCCGCGCACGCCGTCGTTCTCGCGACCGGCGGGTACGGCAACGCGTTCTACCTGTCGACCAACGCCAAGAACAGCAACGTGACCGCGATCTGGCGGGCGCACCGTCGCGGCGCGCTGATGGCGAACCCGTGCTTCACGCAGATCCACCCGACGTGCATCCCGGCCAGTGACGACTTCCAGTCGAAGCTCACGCTCATGAGCGAGTCGCTGCGCAACGACGGCCGCATCTGGGTCCCGCAGCAGATGGACGACCCGCGCTCACCGGACCAGATCCCGGAATCCGAGCGTGACTACTTCCTCGAGCGCCGGTACCCCGCCTTCGGCAACCTCGTGCCCCGCGACGTCGCGTCACGGGCGGCGAAGCGCGAGGTCGACGCCGGCCGGGGCGTGGGCCCGCTCAAGAACGGCGTGTACCTCGACTTCTCGGACGCGATGCGCCGGTTGGGTCACGACGCCGTCGAGGAGCGCTACAGCAACCTCTTCCAGATGTACGACCGCATCACGGGCGAGGACCCGTACGTCGTGCCCATGCGCATCTACCCGGCCGTGCACTACACGATGGGCGGGCTGTGGGTCGACTACAACCTGATGAGCAACGTCCCGGGCCTGTACGTGTTGGGCGAGGCGAACTTCTCCGACCACGGCGCCAACCGGCTCGGTGCCAGCGCGCTCATGCAGGGCCTCGCCGACGGGTACTTCGTGCTGCCGAACACGATCACCGACTACCTCGCCGACCTGCTCGGCGACCCGCCCGTCCCCACCAGCGATCCCGCGTTCGCCGCCGTCGAGGGCGAGGTCGACGAGCGGGTGCGGGGCCTGCTGGCGGTGAACGGCACCCGGTCGGTCGACTGGTTCCACCGCGAGCTCGGCAAGGTGCTGTGGGACAACTGCGGCATGGAGCGGAGCGCCGACAGCCTGAAGAAGGCGCTGGGTGAGATCCCGCCGCTACGCGACGAGTTCCACGCCGACGTGCGCGTGCTCGGTGAGAACGAGACGTTCAACCAGTCGCTCGAGAAGGCGGGTCGCGTGGCCGACTTCCTCGAGTTCTCCGAGCTCATGTGCCTCGACGCGCTGCACCGCGAGGAGAGCTGCGGCGGCCACTTCCGCGTCGAGCATCAGACCGAGGAGGGCGAGGCGCTGCGCGACGACGACAACTTCTCGTACGTGGCGGCGTGGGAGTTCACCGGCGTGGACGAGAAGCCGGTACTGCACAAGGAGGAGCTCGGCTTCGAAGCGGTCGAGCTCTCGCAGCGGAGCTACAAGTGAAGGTTTCTCTCCGTGTCTGGCGCCAGGCCGGCCCGAACGACGGGGGCCGCTTCGAGGACTACGACGTCGACGACGTCAGTCCCGACATGTCGTTCCTCGAGCTGTTCGACGTCCTCAACGAACGGCTCGTCGCAGAAGGCACGGAGCCCATTGCCTTCGACCACGACTGCCGGGAGGGCATCTGCGGCGCGTGCGCCATGATGATCAACGGCCGCGCCCACGGTCCTGAGCGCGGCACCGCCACCTGCCAACTGCACATGCGCAAGTTCGAGGACGGCGACTCGATCACGGTCGAGCCGTGGCGGGCGGCGGCGTTCCCGGTCATCCGCGACCTCGTCGTCGACCGCGGCTCGCTCGATCGGATCATCGAGGCCGGCGGCTACATCACCGCTCCGACCGGCAGCGCCCCCGATGCCAACCTCATCCTGGTGCCGAAGGAGGCCGCCGACGCGTCGATGGACGCGGCCGCGTGCATCAGCTGCGGCGCGTGCGTGGCCGCGTGCCCGAACAGCGCGGCCCAGCTGTTCACGGCGGCGAAGGTGTCGCACCTCACCCTGCTGCCGCAGGGGCAACCGGAGCGGTACCAACGTGTCGCGGCGATGGTGGACACGATGGAGGAGCTGTTCGGGAGCTGCACCAACCACGGCGAGTGCGAGGCGGCGTGCCCCAAGGAGATCAGCATCGACTTCATCGCCCTCCTGAACCGCGACTACATCAAGGCCCAGTTCAAGAACCGCAAGCTCTCGGGGCAACGCGGCTGACGATCCGTGCGTCACCCGGAACTCTTCCGGGTCAGGAACGCATCACGCGGCGAGGCGCTCCGAGATGGCGCGGAGGTCGTCGACGAAGTCCTGGTACTCGACCTCGCGGCGCTCGTCGTCGGCGCGAAGGATCGAGGACGGGTGGATGGTCGCGGTACCTTGCACGCCCTCGACCAGGTCGAGGAACTCGCCCCGCTGCTTCGTGACCCGGAACTTCGGTCCGAAGACGGCCTGGGCGGCCGTGGCGCCGAGGCAACACAAGACCTTGGGCTTCACGACGGCGAGCTCCTGCGTCCACCACTGCCGGCAGGCTGCGATCTCCTTGGCGTTCGGCTTCTGGTGGAGCCGCACCTTGCCCTGCGGCTTCCACTTGAAGTGCTTGACCGCGTTGGTGACGTACACGTTGTCGCGGTCGATCTCGGCCTCGACCAGGGCCCGGTCCAGGAGCTTGCCCGCCGGACCGACGAACGGGTGCCCCGCCTTGTCCTCCTGGTCACCCGGAACCTCGCCCATCATCATCAGATCGGCGTCGGTCGGCCCCTCGCCGAACACCGTCTGGGTGCCGAGCTTGTAGAGGTCGCACGCCTCGCACGTCGCCGCCTCCGAGCGCAGCGAGTCGAGGCTCTGACCGCCGGCGCTCAGGATCTCGGGCAGGGTCGGCGCCCCCGGGACATTCTTCACCCTGCCCGAATACCCAACCTTGCGAGGCGGCATGCGCCCCCGATCCCCAGTTATGCGGCCACCGGTGGGGGGAAGCGGATGTACTCGTCGATGATCATGAGCGCGAGATCGCGCGACGGTGGCGTGTCGCCGGTGATGCGGCCCCTCGATCGCAGGTCCTCGACCATCGTGGCCAGCGTCTCCTCGAGCGACAAGTCGTCGGTGTGGGTGCGCCACGCATCCCGCTCGGCCTCGTCGGCGAAGCAGTACGCCTTCCACGAGATCGAGAACCGCAGCTCCTCCCACCGGTAGTCGGCGACGGCACGCTCGCCGTCACGGACCGACCAGCGGCCGTCGCCGTCGAAAGCGAGCTGCATGCCGGGCTTGAGCGCGGGCAGGTCGACGGCGTCGCCGGGCGCGACCCGGTCGACGCCGTGGAACACGCTGTCGGTGTCGACGAGCAGCGCGGTGTTGTACGCGACCTTGTGGTACACGGGCGGCCCGTCGGCGCCGTCGGGGTAGAACGCGAACTCGCCCCCGTCGCAGTCGTGGAACCACGCCACGCCGGTGGCGATCGGCATCCGCCAGTCCTCGAACAGGCCCGAATGGCGCATGGCGACGAGGAGCCACTGCGGGTGGAGCTTGCGGTTCACGCCCCGGAACTCGGGCACGTCGGTGTGCAGCGCCAGCTCCTGGCCGGGGACCATGAGGTTGGCGAACACGATGGCCGGCTCGATCACCCGCCGGCCGTGGATCTGCCGCGCCGCCTCGACGAAGCCTTCGTGGAAGAGGAACGGCTCGATCCCCTCGATGAGCGGCCGCGTGCCGTACGCGTACTCCTCGCGGAAATAGTTGGTACGGGCGGCGAGCACGGACACCGGTTCGCCGGCCCCGTGCATGCCGCCCGCCCGCAGATAGTTCAGGACCGCGTCGTGACGTTGGGTGAGCCCCTCGCCGATTTCGGGCCCGCCCTCGTTCTCGGCCGAGTACATCCCGTACGCCCCGAAGTGCTCACACAGCCGCACCATGCGCTCGGCGTCGGCGTCCGAGAACAGCGGGTCGAACAGGACGTACTCGTGGAGAGTCATGCCGCGACGGTAACCGTCAGTCCTCGATGACGCGCTCGACGTCGAGGTTGTAGAAGGTCGGCGGGCCATCGGTGAGCTTCTGCATCGCTTCCGCCAGGGCGGCGGTCTCGGGCAGCTCGTTGTTCTTCATGGCTGCTTCGTAAGACGGGAACTCGACGATGTTGATGAACTGCCCGGCGTTGTCGCGGTCCCGACACGCCATTCCCCGGGTCGTCGTCCGC
>DATFPZ010000412.1:0-5045 GCA_035264545.1 Acidimicrobiia bacterium | reverse complement strand
GTGCGCGACATGGCGAACGAGCACAACTTCGTGTTCTGTGCCACGAGATGGATCGGGCTCTCGGAGGAGGACATCGGGAACGCGGTGTCGGTTCTCGGGGACATCTCGCGGTTCCCGACCATCGCCGACCGTCTCCAGCAGGGGATCCTCGACACCTTGTTCCTCGGGCGCCTCATGACCGACGACGGCGGGTTCGTGTCCGACCCCGCCTTCCAGGGGGCAGGCACGCCGGTCATCGACACTCGTGAGCTGTTCTTCGACGGCAACAGCCAGGGCGGGATCATCGGCGGCGCCGCCACGGCGGTGGCGCAGGACTGGACCCGCGCCGTGATCGGCGTCCCGGCGATGAACTACAGCACCCTGCTCCAGCGCAGCACCGACTGGGACACGTACAAGGCGGTCTTCGACCCCGCTTACCCGGACCCGACCGACCACGTCCTCACCATCGGCATCGTGCAGATGCTCTGGGACCGCGGCGAGGCGGACGGGTACGCCCAGCACCTCACGCGGGACCCGTATCCCGACACCCCGAACCACCGGGTGCTCATTCACGAGGCCTTCGGCGATCACCAGGTTGCCAACGTCGCCACCGAGGTCGAGGCCCGCTCCCTCGGCGCCCGTGTACACCGCCCCGCGCTGGCCGCCGGCCGGTCCACCGCCCGCCATCAGCTCTGGGGGTTGGAGGAGCTCGAGGCCCCGTACGACGGCTCGGCCATCGTCGTCTGGGACAGCGGCTCCCCTGCGCCGCCCAGCGGCAATGTCGCGCCCCGTGAGGGCGAGGACCCGCACGGCGACCCCCGCGCGTCGAAGGAAGCGCGGGAGCAGAAATCCGAGTTCCTGAAACGCAACGGCCACGTGGTCGACGTGTGCGGCGGCCAACCGTGCACGGCGCCGCCCACGCCCTGATCAGTTCGCCGCGCTCCTATCTCTCGCCTGATCTCCGCGACGACAACAGCTCCTGCAGCCGATCGAAGCCATCCGTCCATCCGGCGTCGTGGAGTGCACGCCGCCCCTCGGTCGCGAACCCCGACTGGGCGAGAACGAGGTCGGTCGCATCACCCAGGTCGCGGAACGACAAGTCCACCACCGTCACGCGGTCGTCGGGATCCGGCTCTTCCCATCGAAACGTGTACACGAGGCGGGCGGGAGGCTCGATCGCCTGGAACTCCCCGGAGAGGTGGAACAGCTGGCCCTCGGGGGGCTGCATCCCGAATCGGTACTCACCTCCGACACGAAGATCGAGATCGATCTCGGGCGTCGTGAACCCGTGGGGTCCCCACCATTGCGCGAGGTCGTCGGGTTCGATACACGCTCGGAAGACGATCTCCCGAGGCGCCGGCAGCTCACGATGCAGCCGCAACGTCAGCCCGCCTGAGTCGGCCATTGACCCCCCGCCGGTCTCCCGGCCTACTGGATGACGGATCCGCCGTCGACGGCGAGCGCGTGCCCGACGACGAACGAGGCCGCGTCGCTGCACAACCACACGACGGCCTCCGCGATCTCTTCGGGACGGCCGAGCCGCCCGAGCGGCACCGCTCGGGTCATCATGCGCTCGACCTGCTCGTCGCCGCCCATGAACCCCTCGAGCATCGGTGTGCGCGTGCTCCCTGGGCAGATCGCGTTGACGCGCAGACCCTGCGACGCGTACTCCAGCGCTGCCGCCCGTGTCAGCCCGACCACCCCGTGCTTGCTCGCGACGTACGCCGGGAGACCCGGGAAGCCGACCAGCCCCGCTCCCGACGCCATGTTCACGATCGCACCGCCACGCTCGAGCATGGCGGGGATCTCGTACTTGAGGCAGAGGAACACGCCGGTGAGGTTCAGCGCGAGCGCGCGGTTCCAGTCCTCGAGCGTGTAGTCGGCGGTCGGCGCGCTCACCCCGGTGGTACCGGCGTTGTTCAGCGCGCAGTCCAAATGGCCCCACCGGGCGACCGTCTTGTCGACCATCGCCTCGACCTCGTCGGCCTGCGTCACGTCGGCCCGGACGAAGTCGGCGTCGCCGCCCGCCTCCTCGAACACGAGGGCGGCGGTCTCCTTCCCGCCCTTCTCGTCGACGTCCGCCACGGTAACGGTCGCGCCGGCGCGGGCCAGGGCGATCGCGGACGCCCGGCCGAGCCCGGAGCCACCGCCGGTGACGAGAGCCGCCTTGCCCTCGAGCGCGCTCACGAAGGCTCCATCAAACAGGCAGGCTGCGGAGGATGTACTCGGCCGTCGGATAGGACTCGACCGACGCGAGATCGAGGAACGTGGAGACGTCGTCCATGACGCGCTTCACGTTGCGCTCGAGCGTTTCCGGCGAGCCACCGGCGCTGAAGTAGCGCATCGGGTCGGTCAGGTCCTCGACCTCGCGCAGGCCCTCCTCGACGATGCCGCGCCAGCGCGGCGCGCCGTGGGTGACAGCGCGCGCGACCGCATGACGCACGTACAGGCAGACAGGGTGGACCTCGAAGGTCAGCGGCGTGTGCGAGCCGTGCCACCGGGCGAAGAACTGGGCGTCGTCGATGTCGGATCGCTTGTCGAACATCGTGATCTGCTTGACGCCGGGCGAGCGCTCGCCGTCGGGCCAGGTCCGTCGGTCGTACGCGAGCGGGACCGACTCGGTGACGAGATAGCCCGCCATCCGGTCCGCCGCGCCGCCGAGAACGGCTTCGTACGGGCCGCGGTCGTCGAGGGAGTCGAGCCAGAACCCCAGCGTCGCACCGACGCGGTCGCCGTCGGGGGTGGCGACGACGGCGCTCATGTCGACGTCAGGATCGACGACGTTGACGGTCAGCCCGTGCGGATCGAGCGCGAGCAGCTCCGGCCCGGCCTTCTCGAGCAGCCCCTCGTGGACACCCCAGAGCGCGTAGACGAGCTTCTCCATCAGTCCTCCTGCGCCGTCGCAAGCTCCGGCTTTGCGGCGACGGTCGGCAAGCCGCCGCCGCCGCCGCGGCGGCTCGCACGGTACCCCTACGCGAGCGCGGCGTGGAATCCCCCGAGGAAGGCCTGCACGGTGGCAGCGGCCTCGCGCCGCAGCCGCGCCGCGTCCTCGTCGTCACCCGGCTCGGCGAGGAACGTTCCGTATGCCGTCGGCCCGTCCTGACCCACGTCCCCGAACCGTTCGCCCAGCAGCTCGAGCGCCTCGATCACCCGGTCATCGCGCGCGACGGGACTTCGGGCGGCGGCTTCTCCGGCTGCTTCCGGACCATCGCCGAAATGAAGCAGGCAGAAGACGAGATCGTAGGAGTCCTTGTTCTCGTGGCGGTCTTGGAAGGCGAAGATCTTGAGGACGGTGTACGGCAGCAAGTTCGCGACTCGGACGCGGACCTTCGACGCTCCTCCACCGTCGAGACGCTCCCCCTCGAGATCGCGCTCGATGAAGTCGTAGCGCACGAGGTTGGCGCCCCGAACGTTGAACGCCCCGACCACGGAGCCGGTGGACCCAGCCTTCGGTCGGAAGACGAGACCGGCCGGCACCGCTTCCGTCTCGCACAGGAACTCGACAATCACCTTGGCGCCCTCGACTTCACGCGCCCACCGAAAGCCGGGCTCCTTCTGGTCGAAGTGGGACTTCTCCAGGTTGTTCTCGAGCGTCCGGTAGGTCTCCGGCGTCTCGTCACCGAGCGCCAGGCCGATGACAAGATCGACATCGGTCGTTCCCACGTGAGCGCGCGCACCTTCCGGCAGCTGTCCGACGAGATAGCGGGGCGCGAGGCCACCGACGAGGTAGATGCGCTCCCGCCACGGCCCGAGGTCGCCGAGCAACGTCACGAGCGCGCGCTCACAGCGCGCGGTGGCGGCTTCGTCGTAGTCGGTGAAGTGGTCGCGGCTCAGAACCCGATCACCTCCCGGCGGAGGGTCTCCGCCTGCTCATGGCCCCGGCGCGGGTCGTTCCGGAGGTCGTAGAAGAGCCTGAATGCGTTGACACTCCAGATCCCTTCGACCTGGCGTCGGAAGGCCAGCGGCTCGTCCCCGTTCGCCTGGACGAACGCGAGGTTGTGACCCGTCTCCGCAATTTCGGCGCCGCTTGCGGCCGCGGCTTCCTCGAGCGAAGCGACAGATTCGATCCAGATCTCGGCGACGGGAACAGCGGTGACGAACGGCGCGATTCGCGCCGCCGCAGCCGCGCCGGTGACGGCATGGTCGATTCCGGCCGCATGCAAAGCAGCGCTCACCGCGTCTGCGAGCTCGCGCGGCTCCCGGGCGAGCCGGTATGCGCGCACCCGTCGCACGGAACGGTCCGTGTTCTCCTCGGCCCACAGGTCCAGCAGCGCGGTGGGATCGGCGACGCGGCGGACCCGTCTCGGACCCGCTCCCTCCGCCGTGACCAACCCTTCCGCCTCGAGGCGAGTGAGAACGCGGTGCGCAAGACCGACCGAGACGCGCGCTTCACCGGCGAGGTCTTGGACCTTCCATTCGCGCTTCGGATCGAGGAGCAGCGCCTGGGCTGCGACGCCGCCCTTACCCGCGAGCCGGGCGTGCGCCTGCGGGCGAGGTGCGTTGCCCCGTCGACCACGTTGCGCCTCCGTGTGGACGAGCAACCCCGGGAGCTCGACGTGAGCATTCCCGAGACCGTCGACGACGGCGACGCCGTGGCGCTCGAGGATCTCGCGCGCTTCCGCCGTCGTCGCTCCCGCGACGAGCAGGACATTGCCGTCGGGGACAGCCCGGGACTGCTGGACGATCTGCCATGCGGTAGCGGCGTTGGCCCGGCGCTTGACCTCGACGGCGACGGCCTCGGCCGCCTCGCCGAACCGGAGCACGGCGTCGCCTCGACCGCCGCCCCGGGTCGCACCAGTCTCGACCGTGACGCCGGGGACCTCACGTAGGATCCGGAGGTCCTCAGCCGGGAACTGTCCCTCGAGTTTCACCATTTCTCGCTTTTTCACAGCACAAGTGAATATACCATCTGAAGTGAAGGATGGGCACCCGATGATCAAGCTCATCTGCGTCGTGAAGCGCAATGCCTCGCTCTCGGTCGAGGAGTTCCACGATCACTGGCGCAGCCGGCACGCCCGCCTCATCAGCGAGACGCCCGGCGTCGCCGATCGGATCGTGCGCTACGA
>DATFPZ010000411.1:0-9431 GCA_035264545.1 Acidimicrobiia bacterium | reverse complement strand
TTCGCAGCCCGGACGCCCGGTGCCAGTCCCGGATAGCGGCGACTCGGCGCGGCACGGTCGCCGCCTCGTTGCTCGCTGCCAGATCCTGGATGTACTCGACCACTGCGGCGGGCGCGGCCGGGATGACGGTCTCGCCGCGGGCGACACACCAGCGGGCGAAGTGCGCCCAATCACCCCGGTTGGCGTTCAGACCCGACTGGCGCGCCATGCGCTTCAACGGTAACCGGGCGATGCGGCGCGGCTTCGTCAACGGGCGGGCTCGGGAGATTCAGACGCTTCAGCATCACCGCGTTGACGGCGACGATGAAGCTCGATCCGGACATCGAGAGCGCGGCGATCTCTGGGCGCAAGACGAGCCCGAAGACCGGGTCGAAGGCACCGGCTGCAATCGGCAATGCGATCGCGTTGTAGCCGATCGCCCAGCCGAGATTCTGTCGCATCTTTCGGAGCGTGCCCCGACCGATCGTGAGCACGATCGCGACGTCGACCGGATCCGATCGCATCAGTACGACGTCGGCGGTCTCGATCGCGACGTCGGTCCCCGCACCGATCGCGATGCCGAGGTCGGCTTGCGCCAGCGCCGGCGCGTCGTTCACGCCGTCGCCGACCATCGCGACCTTGCGGCCGCCCTGCTGGAGCTCTCGGATCTTGGCCGACTTGTCGCCCGGTAAGACCTCGGCGATCACCGTGTCGATGCCGAGCTGATCGGCGATGCGGCGCGCCGTCGCCTCGTTGTCGCCGGTGAGCATCACGACCTGCACACCGGCGTCGTGCAGGGCTGTCACGGCCTGCACCGCGGTGGGACGGGGCGCGTCGGCGATGCCGATCACGGCGCCGGCGCGCCCGTCGACGCCGACGAGCACCGCGGTGCGGCCGCCGTCGGCGAGCTCGGCGCGGCGTTCCCGGAGCGGGCCGAGCTCGATCCGCTGCTGCTCCATGAGCCGGAGGTTGCCGACGGCGACGTGTCGACCGTCGACGGTCGCGAGGGCGCCGTGGCCCGGGACGCTCTCGAACGACTCGACCGGCGCGTGCGGCACCCCGTTCTCGTCCGCACGGTGGACGATGGCGTCGGCGAGCGGGTGCTCGGACTCGCGCTCCACCGCGGCCGCCAACCGGAGCAGCTCCCGTTCGTCGATACCGTCGACGGCGACGTCCGTCACCTCCGGCTCACCTTTGGTGAGCGTCCCCGTCTTGTCCATCACGACAACCTCGATACGCGCGGCGGTCTCGAGCGCGAGGGCGTTCTTGAACAGGACGCCGCGCTTCGCCCCGAGCCCGGTGCCGACCATGATCGCGGTCGGCGTCGCCAGCCCGAGCGCGTCGGGGCACGTGATGACGACCACCGTGATCGCGAAGAGCACCGCGTCCTCCGTCGGCCGCTCGCTCAGCACGAACCAGGCCAGGAACGTGAGCGCGCCGCCGATCAGCGCCACGAGGACGAGCCAGAACGCCGCCCGGTCGGCGAGCTTCTGGCCCGGCGCCTTGGAGTTCTGCGCCTCCTGCACGAGCTGGACGATCTGGGCCAGCGCGGTGTCGGCGCCGACCTTCGTCGCGCGGACCCGCAGTGTGCCGTTCTCGTTGATGGTGGCGCCGATCACGGTCGCGCCCGGCTCCTTGTGGACGGGAAGGCTCTCGCCGGTGACCATCGACTCGTCGACTTCGCTGTCGCCGTCCTCGACCACGCCGTCGACCGCGATCTTCGAGCCCGGGCGCACGAGAAGGAGATCGCCGACGACGACCTCGGACGTCGGGACCTCGACGGGCTCGCCGTTCCTGAGGACGACCGCCGTCGGCGGGGCGAGGTCGAGCAGTGTGCGAATGGCGTCGTTCGCCCCGCCGCGTGCTCGCATCTCGAACCAATGGCCCAGCAGGACGAACGCGGCCAGCACCGACGCCGCCTCGTAGAACACGTCGCCGCCGCCGGTGAGCGTGATGACGACCGAGTAGAGCCAGCCGGCGCCTACGGCCACCGCGACCAGGACCATCATGTCGAGCGTTCGGGCGCGCAGGGCGCGGAACGCGCCGATGAAGAAGATCGAGCAGGAATAGAAGATGACCGGCAGGCTCAGCAGGAGCGACCACACGTCGTCCCGCAGCCCGAACGGCGCCGCAACGGAGAAGTTCAGGACGTCGCGTCCGATCGGCGACCACAGCACGATCGGAATCGAGAACAGCGCGGCCACGAGGAAGCGGTTGCGCATGTCGGCGACCATCGACGCCATCGACATGTCTTCGTGCGCGTCGTGACCGTCATCCCCCATCGCGAGCGGATCGCACACATGGTTCGGCACGGACTGGCCGGCGCAGTGGTACCCGCAGTCGCGTATCCAGTCGCGCAGCGCTTCCACCGATGTTTGTGTGGGATCGAGCGTCACCGTGGCGGATTGAGCGACCGGGTTCGCCTCGACGCTCAATACGCCGGGGCGGCGGCGCAGGATGGTCTCGACGCGCGCCTTCTCACTGGCCCATTGCACGCCGCGGACGTCGAGCACGACCTTCTCTGACATCAGTCGGCGATGTCGGCTCGGGCGACGATGTGCGTCGGGGTGATGCGGACGAGGAGCTCTCCGGGCACGGCGTTGCGGACGCCGAACTCGTCGGCGCGGTCGGCGCCCATGTAACGACCGCCGACGGCTGTGGCTATCCGCCGCAGTTCGCCGAGATCATCGGACAGCTCGGCGTTGCCCTCGACGAGGACGTACGAGTACGGCGGCGTCTGGTCGTCGACGCACATCGCCACCCGCGGGTCGCGTCGGATGGCCTTGGCCTTGAGCGACGTCTCGTGCGTGGTGAACAAGATCTCGTCGCCGTCGACCGTGAACCAGACGGGCGTGACGTGCGGACGGCCGTCGGCACGGGTGGTGGCCACCTTGCCGGTCCGTGTGCCCTCGAGCAGGAACTGGCGGCGCTCGTCAGCACTCATGTCGCGGGCCATGCGATCCCCTCCCGTCCCGACGGTACGCTGATCCTCATGAGGACCGAGGACATGATCATCGTCAGTGTCGACGACCACGTCGTCGAGCCTCCCGACCTGTTCGAGCGCCATCTTCCCGCCAAGTACCGGGACGTCGCGCCCAAGGTCATCCACAAGGACGACGGCACCGACGTCTGGCAGTTCCTCGAGTTCGAGGTGCCGAACATCGGCCTCAACGCCGTTGCGGGCCGGCCCCCCGAGGAATACGGGATCGACCCGACCAGCTTCGACGAGATCCGGGAAGGGTGCTTCGACATCGAGAAGCGCATCCTCGACATGAACGCCAACGGCGTCCTCGGATCGCTCAACTTCCCGTCGCTGCCCGGCTTCGCCGGCCGGCTGTTCGCCGCCCTCGACGACAAGGAGGCGGCCCTCGCGCTGGCGCAGGCGTACAACGACTGGCACATCGACGAGTGGTGCGGCACGTACCCGGGTCGGTTCATCCCGCTCGCCGTGCCCACGATCTGGGATCCCGAAACGCTGGCGGGCGAGATCCATCGTGTCGCCAAGAAGGGGTGCCACGCGGTCACGTTCCCCGAGAACCCTGAGCCGCTCGGGCTGCCGAGCCTGCATTCCGACCATTGGGACCCGTTCTGGGCGGCCTGCGCCGACGAGGGGACGATCGTCTGCATGCACATCGGCTCGTCGTCGAAGCTGGTGACGACAGCCGCCGACGCCCCGATCGACGTGATGATCGTCCTGCAGCCGATGAACATCGTGCAAGCCGCCGCCGACCTCATCCACTCGCCGGTGTTCAAGAAGTTCCCCGACGTGACGGTCGCGCTCTCCGAAGGCGGCATCGGATGGATTCCGTACTTCCTCGAGCGCCTCGACCACAGCTACAGCGTGCACAAGGCGTGGACCGGCGCCGACTTCGGCTCGAAGATGCCGAGCGAGGTGTTCATGGAGCACGTCGTGCTGTGCTTCATCTCGGACGCAGTCGGAGCTCGCCTCGCCCGCGACATCGGCGTCGACCGCATCACGGTCGAGATCGACTATCCGCACTCGGACACCACGTGGCCGCGTGCGCCCGAGCGGCTGGCGGACGATTTCGCCGGCACCGATCTGACCGACGACGAGATCAACCGCATGACCCACCTGAACGCGATGGGCTTCTTCTCGTACGAGCCGTTCCGGCACCGTCCACGGGAGCAGTGCACGGTCGGAGCGTTGCGTGCCGAGGCCGTCGGCGTCGACGTCGAGCCGCACTCGACGGCCCGGCGGCCGAGGATCGAGCGCGAGGGACAGGTCAAGATCACCGACCTGTCCCCCACCGCGTAGGACGCCTTGGCTGGCGACGACGCGCTGCGTCCGCTCCCGCCCCGGGATCCGCGGCCGCTCTTCGTCCACTGGGCGATCGACTCGGCCGTCGTGTTCCTGCTGACGGTCCTCGTCGCACTCTTCCTCGGCGCCGCGCTGCTCACCGTTGCGATCGCGTCCGTCGTGGCCGGAGTCTTCCTCGCGCCGTGGACCCGGAGCCTCGAGGCGCGCGGCCTCGCCCGCCGAGCCGAGCGCGCCGCCGACACGACGACCTCAGAGCCTCAGTAGCCGGCGCGTGCGCGACGCCTCCGTCGCCGAGGCCATCGCGGTCAAGCCCCGCTACCGCGGCTTGTCGCACTACTACGGCCTCTACGTCTCCCTCGTCGCCGGCGCCGTGCTCGTCGCGACGGCGTCACCGGGCCTCGCCGCCTGGACGGCCGCGGTCTATGCGCTCTCGGTCTCGGGGATGCTCGGCGCGAGCGCGCTCCTGCACCGCGGCACGTGGTCGGCGGAGCAAGCCCGCGTGCTCACCAAAGTCGACCACACCGGCATCTATCTGCTGATCGCCGGGAGCTACACGCCGATCTCGCTCCTCGCGATGTCGGGCGTGATGCGCGCGGTCGTGTTCTCGGCGGTGTGGCTCGGCGCCCTCGTCGGCATCGCGCTCGAATGGATCTGGTACCGGCCGCCGAAGGGTTGGGTGACCGCCGTCTACATCACGCTGGGATGGGTCGCGGTCATCGGCGTGCCCCAGCTCTGGACGTCGCTCGGCGTGGGCGGCTTCCTCCTGGTCCTGCTCGGCGGCGTGTCGTACACGGTCGGGGCGGTGATCCACGCTGCCCGGCGACCCGATCCGTGGCCGGCAGTGTTCGGGTACCACGAGCTCTTCCACGTGTTCGTGCTCGTGGCGTTGGTCCTGCACTTCGTCGCCATCGCGTTCGTGGTACTGCCCAAGGGCTGACCTTGGCGGCTCAAGGCAGCCCGTACAGGCGCTGCGCGTTGCGCCAGGCGATGTCCTGCTGGGCCTCGGCGCCCAGCTTCCCGATGTTCTCGAGCAGCTCGTCGACCGTCCCCGGGAACTTGGCGTCGGGATGCGGGTAGTCGGACGCCCAGATGATGCGGTCCGCCCCCACGTACGGCGACTCGGCGGCGATCGCCAGCGTCTCCTCGTCGGCGTCGAAGCTGATATAGCACTGGCGCCGGAAGTATTCGGACGGCGGCAGCTTGCAGTCGGGCACGTCCCACGGGAACGTCTTGGCGTTGTGGTCGAGCCGCTCCATCCAAGGGGTGATCCATCCCCCGTTCGTCTCGAGCACGATGAAGCGCAGGTCGGGGAACCGCTCGCACACGCCGCCGGCGAGCAGGAACGCCAGACTCGTCATCATGTCGACTGGGTTGCCGATCGCCTGCGTGTAGAAGATGTTCCGGATGTTCATCCGGGACTGGTACCGGAGAATCGACGCCTCCGACTGCACCTCGTTCAGCCGTAGCCCCTCGACCGCTCCCGGGACGTCGGCTGCGAGGTACGGGTGGAGCCCGATCGGCCAACCCGCATCGGACGCCGCCTGCCACATCGGGTCGTACACGCGGTCGTGGAAGTGCCGCCATTCGACCACCGGGTTTGGACGGATGAACGTGCCGACGAGGTTCGGGACCTTCGACGCGCGCCGGATCTCGTCCGCCGCCGCCTCGACGTCCTGTTGCGGGATGATCGCGATGCCGAAGAGACGTTCGGGCGCGTGGCTGCAGAAGTCGGCGAGCCAGTCGTTGTACGCGCGGCATTGGGCCACGGCCACGTCGAGGTCCTTCACGCCCGCGATGCCGAGCAGCGTCGTCGGATAGAGCACGGTCTGGCTGATGCGTTCAGTGTCGAGGTCTGCGACGCGTGGCGCGGGCTCGAACGCCCCCGGGCGCAGCTCCGTGTACTTGCGCTCGCCGGCGGCGACCTTCGCTTGCTCCTCCGTGGTCATTCCACCCGCGCCCGCCAGCGCGAAGTAGTTCGCGGGGTCGCGGCTGCCGTCCCAGACGACCCACTCGTTGCCGTCGCGATCGGTCTCGATGTGCCAGATGCGGTCGTGGTACTCCTCCGGCGCGTACTCGAGCATCTTGTTGGGATGTTCGAGCACGTGGCCGTCGGCATCGACGAACTCGAGATCGATTTGTGCATCGGTGACGGCCATGACGTCCTCCTCGGTGTGCGTGCACGGTACCGCTGGCGGCAGGACCGGCGTAGCTTGGGACATACCACGCCGGTACAGCAGGAGGAGCAGCCATGGCCACCCAGGACGAGTACCGCGCGAAGGCCCGCGAAGCGCTGGAGAAGCTCCAGCAGCAGATCGACGAGCTGAAGGTCCAGGCGAACCTGGCCGGCGCCGAGGCTCGCGAACGGTTCGAGACGGCGATCGACACCCTCCGGAAGCGGCAGTCGGAGACGCGGACCAAGGTCGACCAGGCCACGGGCGCCACCGGCGACGCCTGGAAGAGCGCCGCCAAGCAGATGGAGGAGGCCGTCGACGGCATCGGCGAGGCGTTCTCGACTCTCGCCGACGAGCTCGACGCCAACGTGCGGTCGGCCGGCTCGGCGGCCAAGGCGGGACGCGAGGCGTTCCTCAAGGAATGGAAGAAGCAGCGGGAGGCACGCGAGAAGCTCATCGACTCTGCGTGAGCGAGAGCCATCCGCACGAGCGCCACAACCGCGAGTTCTGGGACGCCGACGCCGACGACTACCAGTCCGTGCACGGCGGAGACCTGACGGCCCGCCCGCTTGCGTGGGGAGCCTGGCGGATCCCGGAGTCGGACCTGGGCGTCCTGGGTGATGTCGGTGGACTCGACGTGCTCGAACTCGGCTGCGGCGCCGGCCAGTGGTCGATCGCGTTGGCGGCACGGGCAGCCCGGCAGGTCGGGCTCGACCAGTCACTCGTGCAGCTGAAACACGCGGTCGCGAATAGCGACGCGGCGCGCGTCACCGTCCCGCTCGTGGCCGCGAGCGGTGAGGCGGTGCCCTTCCGTGACGCCTCGTTCGACGTGGTCTTCTGCGATCACGGGGCGATGAGCTTCTGCGATCCGAGCGTGACAGTGCCCGAGGTCTCGCGTCTGCTCCGCCCCGGCGGCCTGCTCGCCTTCTGCCAGGCGTCCCCACTCCTGTACCTGACGTGGGACGAGCGGCGCGAGCGGCAGGACACGCGGTTGCACCGCTCGTACTTCGAGCTCGGGCGCCTGGAACTCGGCGACGGCACGATCGACTTCCAGATCCCGCACGGCGAATGGTTCCGGCTGTTTCGCGAGCACGGCTTCGTGGTCGAGGACCTCATCGAGCTGCGCCCGCCCGAGGACGCGACAACGACGTACGACGACTTCGCGCCCTATGAGTGGGCTCGGCGGTGGCCCGCTGAGCAGATCTGGAAAGCTCGGAAGCGCGCGCTCCCTACCAGGCCCGCACGCGGCGAGGCGTGACGCGCACGCTGGTCTGATACTCGTCGAGCAGTGCCTCCGGGGTGGTCTGCAACCGCTCGCGAATCAAGCGTTCGTACTTCGCCAGGTACGCGTCGAGCAGGTCCACCGGCGGCGAGTCGAGGGTCTCGGCATCGCCGTCGATGGTCACGATGTCGCCACCCTCGCCGTCGCCGTCGAGGTGGAAGCTCACCTTGCCGTTCGCCCGGATGTTGGCCACCTTGGCTGCGCTCGGCCGGCTCTGGATGTAGATCGCGTCGTCGTGGACGGCGAACCAGACCGCCGAGCTCTGCGGCCGGCCGCTCGGCGTGACCGTCGTGAGCCAGCCGACCACCTCGCGCTCGAGTCGTTCCGCCGCCCGTCCCGAATCAGGCAGGATTCCCATCGCGCACACCCTTCCCGTGCTTCGGAGTGCAACGGCATGACGCGTGCCAACGATTCCCAATGGGACCCGGATCAGTACGAGCGGTTCCGCGCCGAGCGGGCGCGACCGTTCTGGGATCTCGTGGCGCTCGTGCAGTCGGCTCCCGGCGGCCGCGTCGTCGACCTCGGGTGCGGCACGGGCGAGCTCACCAGGGAGTTGCACGTTCGCCTCGGCGCGGCCGAGACAGTCGGGATCGACAGCTCCCCGAACATGTTGGAACGAGCGAAGCCGCTCACCGGAGCCGGACTCCGCTTCGAGCAAGGCGACATCGCGACGTGGGAACCCGCGCCGTACGACGTCGTGTTCTCGAACGCGGCGTTGCACTGGGTGCCCGACCACCGCCGCCTCCTCGCCCGACTGACCCGGGCGCTGTCCAGCGGAGGGCAGCTGGCGGTCCAAGTCCCGGCGAACACCGATCATCCATCGCACACGGTCGGCATGGCGATCGCCGACGAAGCGCCGTTCGCGGACGTCTTCGCCGACGACCCGCCGCCCGATCCGGCGACGCGTGTGCGCGCACCCGAGGAGTACGCCGAGCTGCTCGACCAGCTCGGCTTCGGCGACCAACACGTCCGGTTGCAGGTGTACGTCCATCACCTCGGCTCCTCGGCGGATGTCGTCGAGTGGGCCAAGGGAACGCACCTCACGTATTTCCGGACGCGTCTGACCGACGAGCTCTACGAGCAGTACGTCGACCGGTATCGGCGTCGGTTGCTGGACGTGATCGGCGAGCGGGAGCCGTACCTCTACACGTTCAAGCGAATCCTCTTCTGGGGCCGGCGGAGCTGACGAGACCTACGTTGCCCGCTGATAGGTGAGGATGATGACGCCGTCCGGACCGACCTGCTTCGACTCCGCGAGCTTCAGGGGAACGCGGTCACCCCCGTCGGTGAACAGACGCTTCCCCTTTCCGAGGACGACCGGAAATACCATCAACCGGTACTCGTCGACCAGATTGTGTTCCTTCAGCGTGTTGACGAGCTGCGCGCTGCCGTGGACGACGACGTCGTTGGCGAACTGGTCCTTGAGCTTACGGACCTCTGCCGCGACATCCCCGCGGATGACGGTCGAATTGTTCCACTCTGGCCTGTCCAAGGTCGTCGACACGACGAACTTGGGCATGTTGTTGAACTTGTCGGCGAACTCTCCCTCCCTCGATGGCCACGCATCCGCGAAGCCTTCGTATGTAACCCGTCCGAGAAGGAGCGCGTCGGTCGCCATCGTCTCGTCGAGCTTGAACTTTCCTCCTTCTTCACCCCGGTCGATCTGAAAGCTCCAGCCGCTGTGCTCGTAGTCCTCGGAGCCACCCGGGTCTTCGATCAC
>DATFPZ010000410.1:0-7374 GCA_035264545.1 Acidimicrobiia bacterium | reverse complement strand
GGGTCCACGTGACCACACCCTCGGTACGGGTTCGTCTCCGCCGGGTTCGTCAGCAAGGGCGCGGTCTGCGCGGTCGTGCCGTCGGGGGCGGGGAACGTCTGCACTTGCTTCCCGTCGATGCGGAAGCGCTTCCCGTACCGGCTCTTCCCGCGCTCGAGATACTTCTTGTCGTCGGCCAGCCATCCGAAGTAGTGGTCGAACGAGCGGTTCTCCATCATCACGACGACGACCGTGTCGATCGGCGACTCCTTCGCCGGGTCGCCGAGCATCGAGCTGAAGTCGTCCGGTTGCAGCGCACCGGCGGCGCTGCGCAGCGCGTCGGTCCCCGAGGCGAGCGCCGACCCGCCGAGCGCGACTGCGCCGCCGAGTTGCGCGGTGCGCCGGAGGAACTCCCGCCGGTCCAAGGCCGCCTGTCTAGCGCGCCTCGAATCCGGCCGTCGGTCACGTCCTAAGCTCAGAAGCTATGCGGGTAGTGGTCGGGTCGGACGAGAAGACCGCACTGACCGACGCCGTCCAGGACGAGCTGGGGCAGCGCGGCCACGACGTGGTGCTGGTCGGCCCACCCGGTGGCGAGGCCAGCGAGTGGGCCGAGGTCGGGCAGCGCGTCGGCGAGCTCGTCGCCAAGGGCGAGGTGGAGACGGGCGTCCTGTTCTGCTGGACGGGTACGGGCGCGTCGATCGCCGCGAACAAGGTGCCAGGCGTGCGCGCCGCGCTGTGCACCGACGCTGCCACCGCTGCCGGCGCCCGCAAGTGGAACGATGCCAACGTGCTCGTCATGGGGCTTCGGCTCACGACCCCCGAGGTGGCTCGCGAGCTGCTCGACGCGTGGTTCGCCGCCGAGCCCGATCCCGGCGAGGCCGACAACATCGCCCGGTTGGAGGCCCGTCAGTAAGCTCCGCGCCCGTCGCGTCGACGGACTCCTGGAGGTTCGGTGCCTACGTACGCCATGCTCACGACGCTCGGGCCCGACGGCTGGGCGACCGTCCGCGAGAATCCCGAACGCATCCGGGAAGTCACGCGCGAGGTCGAGGGAATGGGCTTGAAGGTCGTCGCCCAGTACGCCCTGATGGGCCAGTACGACTTCCTCAACGTCATCGAGTCGCCCGACGAGGCGACGATGGCCCGGGCGGCGATCATGCTGGCGGCGCGAGGGACGATGCGGACCACGACGCTCCAGGCGATCTCCGTCGAAGAGCTGATCGAGAGCTTGAAGAGCCAGGGTTAGCGGGTCGCGATTACGCGATCCACCACATCGAGCGCTTCTTCTCCTCGCGCAGCTCGTCGTCGACGAACAAGGCAGGGAGGACGGATCCGTCGGAGCGGCGCTTCAGCTTGTAGCGGGCGCTGTCGCCCTCGTCGACGACCTCGGCGACCTCGAAACCACGTGACCACCTGTCGTCGAAGCGTGAGCGCACTTCGACACGGGTGCCCTGCTCCATCGCGAGCGAGGGTAACAGGCACCTGACCAGGACCGGAAGGTGCTTGCGCGGCGGTGTCGCAGGGGCTTGCTATGTTCCGGCGATGGTGGCATCGGCGTCTGCTCCCCCGGTGCCGGCGGCAGGCGTCGGCGCACCGTCCGCGTCGCGCACCCGGACTCCGACCCTGCGGCTCGAGCGGCGGTGCTGGGGTGCAGGCGAACGGGTCGTGGTCGGCATCGACGAGGTGGGCCGGGGCGCCTGGGCGGGCCCGGTCACGGTGGCGGCGCTCGTGCCCCCGCCCGACCATCTGCGCGGTGTGCGCGACTCGAAGGAGCTCACACGCGAGGAGCGCGAGGTCGTAGCTGCACGCGTGCGCGGGTGGGCGGTCGCGATCGGCGTGGGCCACGCGTCCTACGAGGAATGCGATGCCCTCGGCATGACCGCGGCGCTGCGAGCCGCCGGGCGTCGCGCGCTCGCCCAGCTGGCTGCGCTCGGCTACGAGCCCGACCGCATCATTCTCGACGGCAACTACGACTACCTGGCTCTGGGTTCCCGCGTGACGACGGTCATTCGCGGCGACGCCACGTCGCTCTCGGTCGCGGCGGCATCCTGTGTCGCCAAGGTGACGCGCGACGCGCTCATGAGAGGGGAAGCCGAGCACTACCCGGCGTACGACTTCGAGTCGAACGTCGGATACCCGGCACCCGTGCACAAGTCGGCGTTGGCCTGGTATGGACCCAGCGCAATCCACCGGCGCTCGTGGATCTTCATGGACGGCTTGTGCTGGCGGGGGGTGCCGCCGGCGCCCGGCCGGCTGTTCTGAGCAGGGGACGGACATGGCGTTCGATCTGCCGGAGTTGCACGACCACGCGCTGGCGGCGACCGGTCGGTACGTGGGGGGCGTCGGCGCGAACCAGTGGAAGGACTCGTCGCCTTGCGAGGGCTGGGACGTGCGAGAGCTCGTCAACCACATCGTGAGCGGCAACTTCTGGGCGGGCGAGCTGGCGCGAGGGAAGACCATCGAGGAGGTCGGCGACCATCTCGATGGCGACGTCCTCGGCGATGATCCGGCCGCCGCCTACGACGAGTCGGCGCGTGCCGCGAGCGAAGCGTTTCACGCCCCGGGCGCGATGGAGGCGCCGTGCGCAGTCTCGTACGGGCCGGTGCCGGGCGAGGTGTACCTGGGACACCGGTTCATCGATGTGGTCGTCCACGGCTGGGACGTCGCCAAGGCCACGGGCCAGGACACGACGCTCGATCCCGAGCTCGTCGAGGCGTGCTGGACGGTCATCGAGCCGCAGAAGGAAATGCTGCTCGGCACCGGGGCGTTCGGGACCGACCACGAGGCGGAGCCGGGTGCCGACCGGCAGACCGCGTTGCTCGAGCTGCTGGGTCGCACGCCGTAGCCTCGCCGCATGGGCCAACCGATCACCGTCACCGCCCGACCCGGCGCGTCGCCGTCGGTCCGGCTCTTCGATCTCAACCGGTCGCTCACGGGCATGGAGATCGAGCGGTACCACACGGTCGAAGACACCCACGGTGACCGGCCGCCCGACGTGCTCGCCCGCCGCCTGTTCGATCTCGGCGCCACGCAGGTGACGATCTATTCGAGCGCTGTCACCGTGCAAGCGCCGCCCGAGCGCTGGCCCGAGCTCGAGCCCAAGGTCACCGAGACGATCGAGCACCTCTTCGGCTACTACGGCGACGACGCCGGCTGGTCGCCCGACTCGCTCGAGGCCCTCGGTATCGAGGTCAAGCCTCCGCCCGAACCGCAGAAGTAACCCGCCATGGGCAGCCTCCGCGACGCGTAGGAGGCGCAAGCCGAGAACTGGGCGGCATGGGCGCGAGCGCTGTGGCGCGTCGAACAAATGTTCGATAAATTCGACCTGTGGCCCTGGCGGCGCTTCCCCGGCGGGACGAACAGTCCCGCGAGCACCTTGACAACGCAGCCCGGCACGCTCGGCCCGTGGTGCTGGCCGGCGAGCGGGTCCTGGCCGTGCCCGGCCCGCTCGGCGAGCTGCTCCCCGGCGGCGCCGTCCAGCGGGGGACGGTGGTGGCGGTCGACGGCGACCCCGGAGCGGGCGCCACGTCGGTCGCGCTCCAGCTGGCGGCGGCGGCCACGGCCGCCGGTGAATGGGCCGCCGCGATCGAGCTCGACGCCAGCCTGGGCGGGCTGGCGGCGGGAGAGGCCGGCGTCGCGCTCGAGCGGTTCGCCGTGGTCCGGCGGGTGCCCCCCGCCCGTTGGGCCGCGGTGACCGCCGCGCTGCTCGACGGGATCAGTGTCGTGCTCGCCGAGGTGCCGGCGTACGCCCGGGTGGGAGACACGAGGCGACTGCTGGCCCGGGCACGTGAGCGCGGCGCGGTGCTGGTGGCGATGGGACCGTGGCCGGCCGAGGCCGCACTTCGCCTGCGAGCCGACGGCTCGGTCTGGCGCGGCCTGGATCCGGGCGCGGGCGTGCTCGCCGAACGCGACCAGCGCGTGCATGTCGACGGCCGCGGCGCGGCGGCGCGTGACCACGTCGCGCTCGTCGAAGCCGGCTGACGCGGACGCGTGGCGGACGGGATGGCCGAGCGCACCGCCTGCCTGTGGTGTCCGGACTGGCCGGTCGTCGCGCTGCGAGCACGTGATCCCGCGTTGTGTGACGCGGCGGTCGCGGTCGTGGCGCGTGGCGAACGCGGTCTCGTCGTGATCGCGGCGTCGACCGAAGCGGCCGCAGAAGGCGTGACGTCCGGCCTGCGCCGGCGCGAGGCGGAAGCGCGTTGTCCGGGGCTGGCGGTCGCAGAGGCCGACCCGCAGGTCGAAGCGCGCGCGTTCGAGCGGGTCGCGCGCGCGGTCGAGACGTTCACGCCCCGCTTCGTGCTGGAGGAGCCCGGCCGGATCTCGTTCCCGACGCGCGGGCCGTCGCGATACTTCGGTGGCGATACCGCCATGGCCATTCGATGCCTCGACGCCGTACACCACATCGGGATCACCGACGCGCGCATCGGCGTCGCTGACGGCGGGTTCGCCGCCATGCTCGCAGCGCGTGCGGCCGAGCCCGGCGCGGCGTACGTCGTGCCGCCGGGGGAGTCTCCGGGTTTTCTCGCCCCGTGGCCGGTGGCGGTGCTCGAGGATCCCGAACCCGGCGAAGCCGCGGAGCTGGCCGACCTGCTCGTTCGGCTCGGCCTGCCCACGCTGGGCGCGTTCGCGGCGCTGCCCGACGGCGCCGTGCTCGGTCGCTTCGGGTCGGCCGGTGCCCGCGCGCACCGGCTCGCCCGCGGCGACGACGAAGCGACCGCGCCTCCGGCGCCCCCGCCCCCCGAGCTCATCGAGACCGCCGAGCTCGATCCACCCGCCGTGCACGTCGAGACCGCCGCGTTCGCGGCCAAGGCGCTGGCCGAGCGGGTCATGGCGCGACTCGGGGCGCTCGGTCTCGCGTGCACGCGCGTGATGATCGAGGCCGAGACCGAGCGGGGTGAGCGGCTCACCCGGTGCTGGCGCCACGAGGGCGCGCTCACCCCGACGGCGCTTGCGGCGCGCGTCCGCTGGCAACTCGAAGGCTGGCTCACGGCGGATGCGGGCGGCGCCGACGCCGACGTCGGCTCGGTCGACGAGCTCGCGACCAGCGGCCTCGTGCTCCTTCGGCTGGTGCCCGACGAGGTGCTGCCCTCCACCGGCCGCCAGCTCGGGTTCTGGGGCGGCGACCCGGCCGCGGCCGATCGCGCTGCGCGTGTGCTCGCCCGGGTGCAGGGAATGCTCGGCCATCCCGCCGTGGTCACGGCGGTGCCCCAAGGCGGGCGCACGCCGGGCGAGCGGGTGCGGTGGGTGCCGTGGGGTGATCCTCGTGAGCCGGCCCGGCCCCTCGAGGCGGTGGCGGCGCCCGGTGCCAACATCCGCGAGATCCCGCCCTGGCCGGGCGCGATCCCGGCTCCGGCGCCGGCGCGCGTCTTCGATCCGCCGCCCCCGGCCGAGCTGCTCGACGCCGCCGGCGAGGTCGTCACCGTGTCGGGGCGAGGCGACCCTTCTGCGCCGCCGGCGCGCCTGCGGTGCGCGGCGCTGCCGGACCGCGGGGGCGAGATCGCCGCGTGGGCGGGGCCCTGGGCGCACGATGCCCGCTGGTGGGACCGGCGGGCGCGGGCGCGCCGTGCCTACTGGCAGGTGCTGGTGGCCGCGCCCGACGGCGAGCGCGTCGCCTGTCTCGTCGCGGTGACCGCAGGACACGCCGCGCTCGAGGCGATCTACGACTGACGAGCCCCTGACGGTGTCAGCGCACCTCGGCGATCTCGTACGTGAGCGTCTGGCCGTCGAGCGTCCCCTTGGCCACCGCCTGGATGCGGTTGAGCCACGCGTACCGCTCGTCGCCGGTCTCGTACAACGGGGCGGCGTAGGTCGGTGCGGCGCCGGGCGGCACCGACAGATCGAGCCGGCCGCGGTACGTCACGTACACCAGCGCGCCGTCATGGGTCTCGAGGGTTCCCCGGACGTCGAGCGTTCCCGTCCCCTCCGGGCCCACCGTCATCCAGTCGGCGGCTGCTACGCCCTTGTGCTTTCCCGAGAGCCGCTCGCCTTCGTACACCGCGTCGATCACTTCGACGATGATGCGCGTCCCACTCGGCGTGTTGGGCAGCACGAGCGGGTCCGCCAACGTGATCGTGGCGGTGCACAAGGGGACGAGCGCGATCGTCACGGCGTCAGTCTGCCCGACGCACATCGATCGCGACCAAGAGCGACTCGCGCCTCCAGCGTTCGAGACTTCCGGTGTAACGCGGCTGGTACTTCTCGAAGACCAGCCCGCGCCCTCGTTCGGACTCGTCGCGGTCTTCGACGACGCGAGCCGTAGCCTCATAGGTCGTGTCGCGCAGCCGCACCGTGACCGCCGGCTCGGCATGCAGGTTTCGCACCCAGTCGGACCGGTCGCCGCCGCCCGACAGCAAGTAGAGCGTGCGCCCGTCGAGCGCGAACCAGATCTCGATCTCGTGCGGACGTCCGGAGACGCGTCCGTGAGTCGTGAGGTAGCAGAAGTCGTCATCGCTGGCCGCGAGGAGGTCGTCCATGACGCAGCCAGTCTCGCATCGGCTCAGACGCGCGAAGCTCGGGTCCATGGCATCGATCGAGACCGTCCGCGACCTCGCCGGCCGCGATCAAGGCTTGGCCGTGGTCGTGACCCAACGGGCCGACGGGTCGCCGCAGACGTCGATCGCCAACGCGGGCGTGCTGGCGCACCCGGTCAGCGGCGACGCGGTCGTCGGGCTCGTCGTGCAGGGCGACACCCGCAAGCACGCGAACCTGCGGCGCCGGCCCCGGGCGACCGTCGTGTTCCGCGCCGGCTGGGAATGGGTGGCCGTCGAAGGTCCCGTTGATCTCGCCGGGCCCGACGATTCCCTCGACGGCCTGGACTCGGGCCGCGTCCCGCAGCTGCTCCGCGACGTGTTCAGCGCGGCCGGCGGCACGCACGACGACTGGGACGAGTACGACCGCGTGATGGCCGCCCAGAGACGCCTCGCGGTGCTGGTCAGCCCGGAGCGCGTGTACTCCAACCCGGGAAGCTGAGCGACCATGCGAATCGACCCGACCGCGGAGATCGAGCCCGGTGTCGAGATCGGGCCGGGCACATCGATCTGGAGCCATGTCCACGCGCGAGGGCCGGCGCGCATCGGACGGGACTGCATCGTCGGGGAGAAGGCGTACATCGCCGACGGCGTCGACATCGGCGACCGGGTGAAGATCGACGCCTTCGTGTACCTGTGCAACGGGGTCGTCGTCGAACACGGGGTGATGATCGGCGCGGGCGTCCTCTTCACCAACGATCGGTATCCGCGGGCTACGACACCGGATCTCCGGACTCTGCGGGAGTCGCCGGGCCCGGACGCCCAGCCCACATCGGTGCGGGAGGGCGCGACGGTCGGGGCGGGAGCGGTGATCGGACCGGGGTTGGAGATCGGGCGCTTCGCGATGGTGGGCATGGGCTCCGCGGTG
>DATFPZ010000409.1:0-7506 GCA_035264545.1 Acidimicrobiia bacterium | reverse complement strand
CCGGGTACGACATCGTCGAGGCGTCGCTCCCCGCCGTCGTGAGCGTCACGGCCGGCGTCGTCGAGCCTCGCTACCCGTCGTTCAAGGGGATCATGGCGGCCAAGAACAAGCCTGTCGATCAGGCGAAGGCGGCGGATCTCGGGCTGTCCGACGACGAGGTGGGCTGGAAGGGCGCCCGTCAGCAGATCAAGTCGATCGAGGCGGCGCCCGAGCGGCAGGCGGGCGAGAAGATCGAGGACGAAGGCGACGCCCACGAGCGGATCGTCGCCTTCCTCGAGCAGCTCAAGGTCATCTAGGAGGGGCAGATGACGCTTCCGAAGGTATGGGTCTACGCCGAGGGCGAGGACGGCAAGGCGACGTCAGCGACGCTCGAGCTGCTCACCAAGGCGCGGGAGATCGGCGACACGGTCGAGGCGGTGTACTCGGGCGCCGACGCCGACACGATCGCCCCGCAGCTCGGCGAGTACGGCGCGACGAAGGTTCACGCCGCCGACCACGGCTCGTCGTTGAGCGGAGTGATCGGAGGTGCGCTGCTCGCCAAGCTCGTCGCCGACGAGCAGCCGGACCTCATTCTCTTCGCGCAGAGCTACGACGGCCGCGACGCGATGGGGCGGCTCTCGGTGAAGCTCGATCGCCCGGTCCTGACGAACGGCAACGGGGTCGCGGTCGACGGCGACACGGTCGCGGTGAGCACGGCCGTCTTCGGCGGCAACACGATCGTGACCACCGCCTTCGCCGGTGAGAAGCCGTTCCTCGCCGGCATCCGGCCGAAGTCGTTCGCGCCCGAGCCCAGCGGCGGGGGCGCGGCCGAGGTCGTGAAGGTCGACAGCGTCGACGCCGGTCGGGCCGCAGAGGCGCAGGTGCTCGACCACCACGTCGAGGAGCAGGAGGGGCCCAAGCTCGAGGACGCCGACGTCGTCGTGTCGGGCGGCCGCGGGCTCGGCAGCGCCGAGGCGTACGAGCCGCTGGTGGAGGAGCTGGCGAAGGTGCTCAAGGGCGCATCGGGCGCGTCGCGCGCGATCGTCGACGCCGGATGGGTGCCGTACTCGAAGCAGGTCGGTCAGACGGGCAAGACCGTGAAGCCCAAGGTCTACATCGCGATCGGCATCTCGGGCGCGACGCAGCACATGGTCGGGATGAAGGGCTCCGACAACATCATCGCCATCAACAAGGACGCGGAGGCGCCGATCTTCGGCGTGTCGGACCTCGGCGTCGTGGGCGACGCCTCCAAGGTCGTGCCCAAGCTCATCGAAGCGCTGAAGGCGAAGACCTGAGGACTAAGGCGGGGGCTTCATCGCCCGCCCGTTGCGGGCGTAGTCTGCGGGTGTGACGACCGTTGCGGAGCGGCTCCGCGAGATTCGAACAAAGATCGACACCGCGGCGGCCGCCGTCCGTGCCGATCAGGGCGCATCGCCTGTCCTGACTGCGGTGGTGGGCGAGTTCGCGGCCAAAGCCGAGAAGGCGGCCGGCGCCGGCGACGAGCGAGCAGCCGTCATCGAGCTCGAACAGGCAGGCGACAGTGCCAAGGTCGCGGCCGAAGCCGACACCGGCGTGACGGACGCGACTCGCGAGGCCGTGCTGGACGCGCACCTGGCGATCTGCATCACCAAGTCGAAGCTGTAGCGAACCACGGTCCGGCTGTCGCTTCGCGCCCCGGATGGCCGTGACGGCGTGCGCCGGTCGCGCTTTCATTGGTCCTTGACCGTCGGTGTTCGACGCCCGAGGACCAATGAACCGGCGATTCGACGGCACGGAGCGTTGAACGAGTGAAGCTACGTCCGGCGCGGCCCGACGAGATTGATGTCGTGCTCGACGTGCTTGCCGAGGCGGCCGCGTGGCTGCAGACGCGCGGCATCGAGCAGTGGCCGGACCGATTCGAGCGCGACTGGGTGATGCCGGCGATCGAAGCCGGCGAGACCTGGCTCGCCGAGATCGACGGCCACATCGTCGCCGGTCTTGTCGTGCAATGGGACGACCCGCTCTGCTGGGCCGGCTATCCCTCCGATGCCGGATATCTGCACCGGCTCGCCGTGCGCCGTCACGGCGACGGTCTCGGAGGTCGGTTACTGCGGTGGGCCGAACGCCGCGCAGCCGCCGCAGGCAAGACGTGTCTGCGACTCGACTGCGTCGCGTCGAACGAGTCGCTACGCGCTTACTACGAACGCGCCGGGTACGAGCACGTCGGCGACGTCACCGTCGGGCCCTACACGCAGGCCCGCTACGAGAAGCGCGTCGGGACGTGATCCGCTAGGCGGCGGCGTCGGGGACCCACGAGCCGTGGAAGCCGAACGGGACGCGCTGGGCAAGCCGCACGGTGGCGACCGGCGCGCCCGTGACGTCGGTGGCGTCGAGCACGACGAGGTCGCTGGCGTCACGCCCCTCGTCGTAGACGACGGAGAGCAGCCAACCCTCGTCTTCGCCGGCGTCGTCCGCCGCCGGTACGAACACGCCTTCGCTGGCGTGGGTACCGCGACCGAAGCTGCGCGCTTCGCTCGTGCCGGCTTGTAGATCATGCTTCACCAGACCGCCGAGTTGGATCCCCTCGTCGTCGATGCCGAAGTGGGTCGCGAACCCGTACCGATGGCGTCGACCGACGACGCGGTCGTCCACCCGCGGGAATTCCTGCGGCCGGTCGTCGAGCCGCTCCTCGATGACCTTCCCGGCGTCGAGGTCGATCGTCCACCGGTCCAAGGTCGGTGGCAGCTCGGCCGGTCCGTAGATGTCGGTGGCGAACATCTTGGGATGCCGGGCGACGTCGACGACAATGGTGCTGCCTTCGTCGTAGGCGTTGAGCGGGTGGAAGACGTAGCACGGCTCGACGTCGAACCACCGCACGTCGGCGTTGCCGCCGTCACGGGGCATCACGCCGACGCGCGCGCCGTAGTCGGGCTTCCACTCAGCCGGGAACGGTCGCTTTCCGACGAGGTCGAAGTCGAACACGACGGGCAAGTCGAGGAACACGACGTTGCGTTCTGTGATCGCGAAGTCGTGGACCATCGACGGGCCCTTGATGTCGATGTCCTCGCTGCGGACGAGCTCGCCGTTCGCGTTCACGACGTGGTAGCGCAGCCACGGTGGGCCGAAGGGGTCGTAGCCGAAGAAGAGCATCTCGCCCGTGACGGGGTCGACCTTGGGGTGTGCGGTCATCGCCGAGCGGAGCTTGCCGCCGAAGTCGTACCGGCCGACCGTGGACAGATCGGGGCGCACCTCGGTGGGGAGGCACACCTCGACGAGGGCGAAGATCTTGCCGGCGTGTGTGACGACGTGCGTGTTCGCCACGCTCGAGCCCACGGGGAACACGTCGTCGGGCTGCCCTGGGATCGGGTCCTCGCCGAGCAGCGAGACCGCCTGGTCGGTCCGCACCCACCGGTTCCGGTACGAGACGGCCCTGCCGTCGCGGAGTTCGATCGCGTGGAGCATGCCGTCGCCCATGAACCAGTGATATGCCGCGGGATCGGGCGCGATCGGGTTGGGGCCGTTGCGGAGCAGTCGTCCGCGCAGTTCCTTGGGAATCGCCCCCTCGACCGGGAGGTCGGTCGCGGTCCGCTCGTCGCTGACAGGCGCGAAGTTTCCGGCGAGGTAGCGGTTCTCTGCTGCGGTGCTCATGTGGTTGCTCCTTGGTGGTGGTGAGTGGGTTCGCTCAGGCCGAAGTTCTGGATGTCGCAGACGTGGTCGACGAGGGTCTCGACGTCGGGCCACGGGAAGCCCGGCAGCGAGATGAGCAATGACGTGACGCCGTGGACGGCGGCCCACACGCCGGTTGCCGCCAGCACGGGATCGACCCGTCGGAACGCCCCGCCGTCGATGCACCGTTGCACGGCGTCGACGAGATGTTGGAACGCGCGGGCGCCGGCGCTGACGACGACATCGCGCTGCTGCGCACTCTCGTTGCGCGTCATGAACAGGATCCGGTACGGCTCGGGGTTCTCGAGCCCGAAGCGAACGTACGCCCGGCCGCGGCGGCGCAGGCTCTCGACCGGGTCGTCTGTCGATCGACCGGCGTGCTCGATGACCGAGTCGAACGCTTCGAAGTGCCGTTCGCACACGGCGAGGATCAGCGACTCTTTGTCGGGGAAGTGCAGGTAGATCGACGGCGGTGTCACGCCCACGGCGTTGGCAATCTCACGGATCGACACCGCCTCTGCGCTGCCCGTCTCGATCATCAGTCGCTCCGTCACGGCGAGGAGGTCGGCGCGCAGCGTCTCGCCCTCTCCGCGGCGTGACCGCGACCGGCGCTTGACCGCGGACGCGCGCCCGGCAGTCATCGTGATCCCACCGGTTCGGCGACCGGTTGCTCGGGCCGGGGCTCCGGCTCGGGTTCGGTCTCGCTGATCCCGATCCGATCGTGCAGGCGACGCATCCACTTCGGTGCCCACCAGTTCGCCTCGCCCGCAATGCGCATGAACGCCGGCACGAGCGTCGCCCGGATCACGAAGGCATCCATGAGCACCGCGATCGACAAACCGATGCCAAAGATCTTGATGAACGACACGCGAGAAGTCGCGAACGCGAGGAACACCACGCTGATCAGGACGGCGGCCGCGGTCACGATACGGCCCGTGCGTTCGAGCCCGATTGCTACGGACGCCGTGTTGTCGCCGGTGCGGTCGTGCTCTTCTTTGATGCGCGAGAGGAGGAACACTTCGTAGTCCATCGACAGCCCGAATGCGATGCAGAACAGCAGCAGCGGTGTCGACGCCGGCAGCGTGCCGGTGGCCGTGAAGTCGAGCACGCCCGACAGGTTGCCGTCTTGGAAGATCCACACCAGGGCGCCGAACGTCGCGCTGAGGCTCAGCACATTGAGGATGAGCGCCTTGACGGGCACGACAATGCTCCCGAACATCAGGAACAGCAACACGAAGGTTGCCAGAGCGACGAGCCCGAGCGCGATGGGAAGGCGGGCGAAGATCGACTCGTTCGAGTCGACCAGCTCGGCCGAAGGCCCGGTGACCAGGACCGAGAATGGTGCCCGCGCGTCGCGCACCGATTTGGCGAGGCGCTCGCCGGCGTCGGAATACGGCTCGACCGACGGCACGACCGACAGCCAGATTGCATTGTCCGCCTGGAAGCGCGCGCTCAGTGGCCCGGGCTCGGCCACCTTCTGCCCTTCAATGTAGCTGCCGGTGGCGGCGTCGACGCGAGCCGCGCCCGGCAGCCGCGAGAGCGTCGTCGCGTAGCGCTCGACTTCTGCGGCGCGTGCAGCGGGATCGGTGACCCGGGTCGCGACGACCTGGAGCGCTCCACCCTCGTCCGAGGAGAACCGCGTCCTTATGTCGTCCTGCACCTGGCGGCTGGAGATATCGGGGGGAAGGACCCGGTCGTCGGGCAGTCCGAACTGGATGCGCAGGAACGGGATTCCGAGCGCGAGGAGCACGACGATGACGGTGATCGCGATGGGCACCGGCCGACGCATGACGAACGTCGCGACGCGATGCCAGATGCCCTCGCCCACCGGCTTCGGCTCCCGCCGCCACAACCGCAAGGAGTCGACTCGACGCCCCAACACCGCGAGCAATGCGGGAAGGCACACGACCGCGACGGCGCCTGCGAGCAACGACACGCCGATGCCGGCATAGGCGAAGGAACGCAGGAAGGCGAGCGGGAAGACTAGGAGCGCCGCCAGAGAGACGGCCACGGTCAGCGCGCTGAATGCGACGGTCTTGCCGGCGGTCTGGACGGTGCGCACGACCGCGTCGTGTGCAGCGCGTCCGTTCCGCAGCTCCTCTCGGTACCGCGACACCACGAACAGGCTGTAGTCGATGGCGAGCCCGAGCCCCATGCCGGTCGTCAGGTTGAGTGAGAAGATGGACACCTGGGTGAGCGACGAGAGCACGAGAAGGACGAGGAACGTACCGACGATCGCCAAGACGCCCACCACCAGGGGCAGACCGGCCGCGACCACGCTCCCGAACACGAGCACCGTCAGCAGCAGAACGATCGGGAAGGCGAGCAGTTCGCCACGGAGCAGGTCTTCCTCGACTTGCTCGTTCACCTGCCGGAAGACCTCGGCAAAGCCGCCTACGCCGACCGTGATCGGTCCGCGGCTGCCCGAATAGCGCGGCGACAGCTCTTCGGCGGTGTCGTGGACCGCGTCTTCGTCGCCCCGCAACGCGGCGACGACGAGCGCCTGGCGGCCATCGCCGCTGCGGAGCGGGGGCGGGCTGCCGAGGTCCCAATACGAGATGGCGCGGGCCACGCCACGCTCGGACCCAAGCCGGGCGGTGAGCGCGGTACCGGCGGCGGCGACCTCGGGATCGTCAACCGTGCCGTCCTTCGCGGTGACGAGCAGGACGAGGTCGGGCTGCTGCTCCCCGAATTCCCTCTCGATCGCATCCCCGGCCCGAGAGGACTCCGAGGAGGGGTCTTCGAAGCCGCCGCTGCTAAGGCGGGAGGCCACGCCGCCGCCGAGCGCGCCAGCGACGACGAAGAACACCGCGGTGCCGACGAGGACCGCCTTGCGGTGGGCGACGGCGAAACGACCGAGGCGAGTGAGCAGACCGGGCCCCCAACCGACGTGTGTTATCGCTGATAAGTCAGCTGGTCCATCATCGGCTGGCCCTCCGGCCCTGGCTAGATGACGTGGGTCACAGGTGCGGTCATGGCTTCGCTTCGGGGAGGTAGTCCCGGAACACGTCCATCTGCTTCCAGTCCGGCACCGGGGGCACGTGACCCGGGCGAGGGGAGTACACGGAGTGCTCGATGACTTCCATCTTGTGGATGTAGCGGGGACAGTTCGGGAAGATCCGCTCAGCACGCACGCGCACGATCAGCTGCGCGCCCTCGAACGAGCTCAGCAGCTCGTCGTCGTCGTGCAGCGACGCGATGCCGTTGATACGCATCCGGTTCGGGCGCTCGAAGTCGACGAACAGCATGCCGACCTTGGGGTTGACGAGCACGTTGCCGAGGCTGCGGAACATGCCGTTGCCGTCGTAGCTCGGGAACGCGACCGTGGACTCGTCCACGACGCGCACGAAGCCGGGACGTCCGCCCTTGTACGAGCAGTCCGGCCACCCGTCGGCGTCGGCGGTGGCGAGGAAGAACATCGGCACCCGTTCGATGAACGCGCGGTCGTCGTCGCTGAAGCGGTCGTGGACCGTGATCTGCTCGAGCCGGTCGGCGATCCGCCGGCTGTCGAAGCGGTCTTGGAGCTCTCGCGACCCGTCGTTGTACATGGCCATGCGGCCACGGTACGCCCGCTGTACCGCCGCCGTGACAACGGGCTCACGCCGCGTCGACGTCGATGTCCAGGAACAGGGGAGCGTGGTCCGATGGCAGCTTGCCCTTGCGGGCGAACCGGTCCACCAGGCCCCACCGGATCCGCTCCACCAGCGGCTCGGTCACGTAGGCGAGGTCGATGCGCATGCCGCGATGCTCGTGGAAGTCGCCGCGGCGGTAGTCCCAATAGGTGAACAACTTCTCCTGGGGGTACAGGGCGCGGAAGCCGTCGACGAACCCCCAGTCACGCAGCCGGGCGACCGCCGCCCGTTCCGGTTCGGTGACGTGCGT
>DATFPZ010000408.1:0-4612 GCA_035264545.1 Acidimicrobiia bacterium | reverse complement strand
CGGCCGCGATCGGCAGCATCACGCTCGTCTACAACACAAGCTCTGCGGTCAACTCCGAGTTCGGCTCGGCCAACACCGTGCTCGAGTTCGACGGCACCGATCCGCAGAAGCTTGCGTCCGGACTCGCCGCCGCCGAGAAATGGTTCGGGACGACGGACGTCATCGGCCATCGCTCGGTTGTCGTCCCCGGCAGCGTCGACAAAGTGGACTTCAGGGCGCAGGACCCGGAGGGCGCCTACAGCACTGACCTCCTCGCGCTCCGGCACGGCGGCTACCCGGAGGGCCGCCACGAGGTCGCCGTCACGGACGGGGTCGCGAGCCTGCTGCGGCTCGAGCTCGGAACGACCGTTGCACTCGATGGCGTTCGGCGGACCGTCGTCGGCATCGTCGAGAATCCGCGCAAGCTCAGCGACGAGTTCGCGCTGGTCTCGCCCGCGTTCGCGGGCGCTCCGAACAGCGTCATGGTTCTGGTCGACGCGAACGACGCGTCGCTTGAAACCTTCCAGGACTCCCTGGGCGAGAGTCGTTCCGGCTTCGCGGGAATGATGAGGGTCGGCAACGACGGACCGCCGGACACGCTGGCGATGTTCTCCGTCGCCACCGTCTTCCTTCTCCTGGCCTCGCTCATCGCCGCCGCAGGCTTCGCAGTCATCGCGCAGCGACGGCTTCGTCACCTGGGCACGCTCGCAGCGATCGGCGGGACGCAGAAGCATCTCCGCCTCGTGCTCATCGCCAACGGCGCCATCGTCGGGGCGATCGCCGCGCTCTGCGGGACCGTCGTCGGCCTGGCGCTGTGGGTCGTGTTCGCCCCGACGCTCGAGTCCGCTGTCGACCATCGCGTCGATCGGCTCAGCCTTCCGTGGCTGCTGATCGCGCTGACCGTCCTCCTCGCACTCTTCGGCGCGATCGCCGCCGCCTGGTGGCCGGGGCGAACGGTCGCTCGGCTCCCCGTCACGCTGGCGCTCTCGGGGCGGCCGCCCAAGCCGAGGCCCGCACGCCACTCGGCGATCGCGGCTGCCGCGCTGATCGCGGTCGGCATCGGTTGTCTCGCATTGTCAAACCGAGACAGGCCGCCGCTCATCGTCACGGGGATCGTGGCGACGATCATCGGCTGCCTGCTCATCGGCCCGCTGGCGATCCGCGTCTTCTCCGGCCTCGCAGGGCGAGTCTCCATAGCTCCCCGTTTGGCGCTTCGAGACCTCGTTCGCTATCAGGCGCGTTCCGGAGCGGCGCTCGCCGCGGTCACCCTCGCCCTCGGCATCGCGGCGACGGTCGTGATCATCGCCTCTGCCGAGGCTGCGAAGAAGGCGGCCGAACCGGCCAACCTGTCCGACCGACAGATGCGGGTCTACCTCGGCCCACCGGAGGTTCGTGAACTCACCCCGGTAGACACGCCCGCTCAGCTCGACCGCCTGGCCGCGCGCGTCCGACGGATCGCCGCCCAACTCGACGGGGCATCCGTGATTCCGCTCCGCAAGGCCACCCAACCCGGCGTCGCACCGTTCGTCCTCCTCGGCACGCGGGTGTTTGCGCCCCTCGACCTCATGTCGCCATCCAACTCCCCCGAGGAGGGAAAGAGCTCCCGATCGGCGCTCTATGTCGCCACGCCCGCGGTGCTCCGCTACCTCGGAATCGATCCCACCACGGTCGCTTCGGGCACGGACTTCCTCTTCGACCGCAGCGTGACGAGAGACGACCTCATCATCCCGGACATGAGGAGCCGGAAGAAGATCCCCATCACGAACGTCCAGAAGATCGACCTCGGGCACCACCTGTTCGGCTCGGACAGCGCGCAAACGGCGCCGACGTTCATCACCCTCAACGGTCTTCGCCGTCACGGCTGGAACCAGATCCCCGCCGGCTGGCTCGTCGATTCGAGCCGGCCCTTGACGAGCGACCAGATCGCCGACGCTCGCACCGTCGCGGCGGACGCCGGCCTCACAGTCGAGGCCCGGCATGGCAAGCCGTCTTTTGCGAAGACGATGGCCATCGCGACCGGCGCGGGCGCCCTCTTGGCGCTCGCCATCCTCGCGATGACGGTCGGACTGATCCGCAGCGAGAGCGCCGGGGATCTCCGCACCCTGACCGCGACCGGAGCCACCTCGGGAATCCGCCGCAGGCTGACCGCCACCACCGCCGGGGCACTCGCCCTCCTGGGCACGCTCCTCGGTGTGGCCGGCGCCTACGTCGTCCTTTCGGCGACGTACTACGACGACCTCGGCTACCTGAGGAACGTACCCGTCCTGTACCTCGTCCTCGCAGTCCTCGGCGTCCCGCTCGCAGCCACCGCGGCCGGCTGGCTCCTCGCCGGACGCGAGCCGCGCGCCATCGCCAGGACCGCAATCCAATGACCCGCCATCCGCTCTGACGCCTCAGACGTTTGTCATGGTTCTACTCGGGACGAAGATACGCGGGCTCGTGGCGCTTGCTTCTCCTCACCGCGTTGGCAACCACGCTCGCCGCATTCGCGGCAAGACGAACATGCCCGCGCGGTCGCGACGACGTCGCCGGCCACCACGACCGCGGCCGCCGATCGGGAGTGGAAGCGGGAGTGGAAGAAGGTCGTTCCCGGCGGCGACTGCGAGTCGCCGCACGACAGCCCGTGGATCGTCGGCGATGACGTGCCGCCGGTTTTTCTCGGCGACCACATCTACGACCACAACTACTGCTGCCTCGCCGACAGCTTCTACGCCGAATGGCTGGCGAACATCGAGACGCTCCGCACGCGCTTCCCCGAGGATGCTGTGTTCTACATCGGGCACGGTGGTCTGGTCCGGCCGGAGATGTGGGATTGGCAGCGCGGCCACATCGAGCTCTTCATCGAGGCCGTCTCGAACGCCGACCCCCTCCTTGCCAATTTTGGGGTCAAGGCAACCGGTCGCAAACCCCCCGGCAACGGTTTTCGGGTGTTTTCGCCGTTTCAGGCTCCGGGCATTTGCGACCGCTTGCCACCGGTTGCGACCGCTGGGCTCCATAAACGCTCCATCCTCGGTTGTCTGATCTGGCTACGCGGTCGTTCTTGCGCCGAGTTTGTCGCGCGGCTCAGTTCGGCGGCCACGCTCCGAGAGGCGTGCCGATCTCCCACTCGTGGCCGAATGGGTCGATGATCCGGCCGAGCCGCCAGCCGTGCTCGTTGCTCACGGGCGACGACTCCGTCGCGCCGGGCGGGGAGCTCGGCGCCGTCGTCGTCGAGCACGCGGAGATCCCATCCCGGGACGGCGCGAGTGGGCGAGCCCGGAACGACGGGCAGGCGCTTGATGCCGAGACAGTTCGCGGCGATCGCCCACCCGGTTTCCGTCTGCCACCAGTGGTCGATCACGGGCACGCCGAGCTCCTGCTCCGCCCACCGCAGCGTCTCGGGGTCGCAGCGTTCCCCGGCGAGGAAGAGCGCACGGAACCGGGACAGGTCGTAGCGGCCGACGTGCTCCCCTTCCGGATCCTGCTGCCGGATGGCCCGGAAGGCCGTCGGCGCGGCAAAGAGGGTGCAGACGCCGTGCTGCGAGATCACGCGCCAGAACGCGCCGGCATCGCGGGTGCCGACCGGCTTTCCCTCGTAGAGCACGGTCGTGCACCCGTGGAAGAGCGGGGCATAGACGATGTATGAGTGGCCGACGACCCAGCCCACGTCGGACGCTGCCCAGTACACCTCTCCCGGCGCCACGTCGTAGATGTGCTTTCTCGTCCACTCGAGCGCAACCGCGTGACCGCCGTTGTCGCGCACGATCCCTTTGGGCTGACCCGTTGTTTCCCGAGGTGTAGAGGATGTAGAGCGGATCGGTCGCCTCGACCGGAACGCACGCCGCGGGCTCAGCGTGGGCGAAGGCCTCCTCCCAGTCGATGTCGCGTGGGCGATGGAGCTCGGCCTCGAGCATCGGCCGTTGCAGGACGATGCAATGCTCGGGCTTCGACTCGACCATCGCGATGGCGGCATCGAGGAGCGGCTTGTAGGCGACGATGCGGCCCGGCTCGATCCCACATGAGGCGGTCACGACGACTTTCGGCTGGGCGTCGTCGATCCGGCTCGCGAGTTCGTGCGCCGCGAAGCCGCCGAAGACGACGGAACGGATCGCCCCGAGGCGCGCGCACGCGAGCATCGCGATGATGGCTTCCGCGACCATCGGCATGTAGACGATCACTCGGTCGCCGCGTCCGACTCCCTGCGCAACCAAGGCCCCTGCGAATCGTGCGACGTGGTCGCGCAGCTCGCGATAGGTGAAACGGGATTGCTGACGAGCTGAACGAGCCGCTGGTTCTTGTCCTTGGGTTCCCCGCCTACTACTCGGGTTTCAGCGTGCGTCAGCGTTCGGAATCGCTCCGCCGGATGGAATACCTGACGATGCCCTGATGGCGGTCACGCTGTCGTCTTACTCACCCGCGCCGCGCGGGAAGGTCATCTGGCCGCCCGCGTTCTCAGGCGTCACGTAGCGCTCCCGACCGAGCGCATCCCGGGAGTCCTCGTGAGGTTGCCGACCGGGGGCGCTACAGGGCGCGCGGGACGACAAGCGCCACGCGCGCCCTGTGTTGGTTCGCCTAGAGCGGCTCTCCGGTCTCGAGCAGCGTCTTCAGCGATGAGAGGACACCCATCCATCCCGTCCCGTAGACGCCCACGGCC
>DATFPZ010000407.1:0-2237 GCA_035264545.1 Acidimicrobiia bacterium | reverse complement strand
AACAGCTCCATCCAGTACCGGCCGTAGGACCCGAACGTCTGCGCGACCGCTTTGCGCAGCGCGAGCCCCTGCAGCTCTCCTCTCGAGGCGCGCACGAGGTTGCGCTCGACCTGCCGGCGCCGGGCGGGCATCGCGAACGCGAGGGCCTGTCCGATGACACGCGCCGCGGGTTGCGCCACCGAACCGGGCACGACGCGAGCGATCTCGGCACCGGCCCGGTACGCGAAATACGACGCGCGCGCGCCGAGCGGGTTCGGCACCGGACGGTTCAGGGGCGGGTGCGGCGCCGCGAGGGCCGAGCCGGCGACTGACGCCAGCGCCACCGATCACCGAAGCGGCGGGTCGCGCCCGCCAGCTCGACGTCTTCGGGCACACTGCGAACGTGCCGGCGGCGGCCGATACGCGTCATGCGCGTCGTCCACGTCGACTCGGCGCGCTCGGGACGCTCCGGCGACGCCTGACGCCACACCTTGACGAAACGGTGCACGGCGGTGATGCCCAGGAGGACCACCATGATCCACAGCACCGGCACGAGGATGTCGAAGGCGAGCCCGATGGCCAACAGCACCATCCGCTCGGCGCGTTCCATGATCCCGCCCCTGGCGGTGAAGCCGAGGCTCTCGGCCTTGGCTCGCTCGTACGAGATGAGCATGGACAGAGCGGCGGCCGCGAGAGCCAGCACCGGTAGGTACTCGCCCTCGCCGGCAAGGAACCAGGCGACGCCGCCGAGCAGCACCGCGTCGGCGATGCGGTCGGCGACCGAGTCGAGGAACGCGCCGCGCGGTCCGGCCCGACCGGAGTTGCGTGCCACCGTCCCGTCGAGGATGTCCGGAATGCCCGTTGCGATCACGCCGAAGACGGCCATGACGAGGTGGCCGGAGGCGATGAGGAACGCGGTGCCGACGGCGAAAGCGAGCCCGATGACCGTCAGGACATCAGGATTGATCCCGGCACGCTGTAGGCCCTTGCCAACGGGTTCGAGCCCGCGCTCGACATTGGCGCGCCAGCGTCCGTCGAGCATGTGGGATCCTCCCCGCTCGCGACCGCGACCACTCGAGGGTACCACCCCCTTTCTTGGCGTCGCTGCGTCCTGCGGGCGCCCGCGACCCCGGTCCTAGACTCCGCACGAGGGCGTGCGCCAAGTCGTGATCGAGGGGGAACCGGCTTGAAGGTGTATCCGTCGGCGAAGATTCGGAACGTCGCGCTGGTCGGTCACGGCGGGTCGGGGAAGACCAGCCTCGCCGAGGCACTCCTCTTCGTCACCGGGGCGATCCCGCGGATGGGTCGCGTCGAGGACGGCAACACCGTCTGTGACTTCGATCCCGAGGAAGCCCGCCGCGGGATCTCGGTCTCGATGTCCATCGCCCCGTTCGAGCACGAGGACCACAAGGTGAACGTCCTCGACACGCCCGGGTACGCGGACTTCGTGGGGGACGTCGCCGCTGCGTTCCGCGCCGCCGACCTCGCCGTGTTCGTCGTGTCCGCCGTCGAAGGCGTCGAGGTGCAGACGGAGATGGCGTGGCGAATGGCAGAGCAGGCCAAGCTCCCGCGCGCGGTGTTCGTGAACAAGCTCGACCGGGAACGAGCGTCGTTCGGGCGGACGCTCGACGACTTGAAGGCGAAGTTCGGCGCCGGCGTCGCGCCGCTCGAGCTCCCGATCGGTGAGGAAGCCTCTTTTCGTGGGGTCGTGGACCTGCTCACCGACTCTGCGGTGACCTACGAGGGGACGACCGGGAAGGGCGCCGAGGGCTCCGTGCCCGACGAGATGGAGGGCGAAGAGCACACGGTCCACGACGCGCTCATCGAGGGCATCGTCGTCGCCGACGACGACTTGATGGAGCGGTACCTCGCCGACGAGTCCATCGAGGTGAAGGAGCTCGAGCAGGCCCTGGCCAAGGGCATCGCCGAAGCGACGGTGTTCCCGGTGTTGTGCGGCAGCGGAACCAAGCTCATCGGCGTCGACCGGCTCGCCTCTTTCGTCGTGCACGAGGGGCCGGCACCCGCCGCGCCTGACGGTGACGGATCGGCGCCGGTGGCGTTCGTGTTCAAGACGATCGTCGATCCCTACGTCGGGCGCGTCAACCTGTTCAAGGTCCTGCAGGGCTCGATCAAGACCGACGCGTCGCTGGTGAACAACCGCACAGTCTCGGACGAACGGCTTCACCAACTCTCCGTCATGCGCGGCAAGGAGCAGGAGTCGACGGCCGACGTTCCCGCCGGCGATATCGCCGCGGTCG
>DATFPZ010000406.1:0-12574 GCA_035264545.1 Acidimicrobiia bacterium | reverse complement strand
GGTCGTCGCGCGCGTAGTCGGTCGTGTCGAGGAACTCGCTCGAAGCCTGGCTCGCGACGAGCAGCGCGGTCGCGCTGAGCGTCGGGTCGCCCGGACCTGGCTTGACCGACCCCCACGCCGCTTGACCGCTCGGGAGGTCGGTCCACGGCCGCCCCGCGACCGCGCCGAGGCACTTCCAGTCCATCTTGCCGTTGCATTCCGGCGTTGCGTCGAGGACGGGCTCGCGGTCGGCGCGCGCGACGAGCACGAGCGGCGACCGCCCGATTGGATCCGACTCCTCTGCGAACAACTGCCGCTTGCCTCGCCGCTGGACGTCGACCATCTGCGGCCAGGGCGATGGTACGAGCCACGCGTCGAAATCGGGACGCTGATCATCGGGCAGCGCGACCAGGGACTGGGCGGTCGTTCCCGCCGGCTCGACGGTCACCGACACGTCGGTGTGCTCGCTGAGGTCGGTGCACACCGCCTCGAGCTCTGTCGTGCACAGCAACCGGACCGTGACGCCGCCGCCACCGTTCTCGTCGATCCGGCCACGAATCCACAGCGCGACGAGCACCATGACCACCGCCACGAGTGCCGCGCCTACCCGTTGCACGATCGGAGGTTACGGGAGGGCTACTCGGGCATGTCGGCAGCGGTGAGCGTCATCAGCTGGTGATCGGTCACTGACGGGAGGTCGACGACCCGGCTCGCCTGTCGGGTCACCGATTGCTCGAACACGTTGCGAACGAGGCGGGCGTTCCCGAAGCTGGCTCCGCGGGGCTGGCGCGCCAGCCACGCCCGGAGCCGCTCGCGCGCCGACGCGTCGAGCTCGTAGTGGCTCGTCTTCGCCATGGAGTCACAGATGGCGATCATCTCGTCGTCGCTGTAGTCGGGGAACTCCAGCGTCTTCGGGAAGCGCGAGCGGATGCCGGGGTTCGCGTCGAGGAATTCGGCCATGGGCGCCGGGTAGCCGGCGACGATCACGACGACGTCGTCGCGATGGTCCTCCATCTGCTTCAGCAACGCCGCGATCGCCTCCCGCCCGAAGTCCTGCTCGCCCCCCTGCACGAGGGCGTAGGCCTCGTCGATGAACAGCACGCCGCCGAGCGCCTGGCGCGTGACCTCGTTGACCTTGGGCGCCGTCTGCCCCACGTAGCCGGCGACCAGTCCCGAGCGGTCGGTCTCGACCAGCTGACCCTTCGACACGACGCCGAGCGTGTGGAAGATCTGGGCGAGGAGCCGCGCCACCGTGGTCTTGCCGGTGCCCGGATTGCCGACGAACACGAGGTGGCGGCTCTGGTCGACGACGGGCAGCTTGCGCTCGCGGCGCAGGTTCTCGACGCGGATCAGGTTGGTCAGCAGCCGCACCTCGGTCTTCACTGCCGCCAGGCCGACGAGCGCGTCGAGCTCGGCGAGGAGCTCGTCGAGGGGACGGGCGGCCGGCGCCCGCCGGTCCTCGAGGGGCTCGGGCTCCCCGACCCCGCGGGGCATGTCGGCGGGCCGCTCGACCTTC
The DNA here is from genome assembly GCA_035264545.1 of Acidimicrobiia bacterium. Lineage (GTDB taxonomy): Bacteria > Actinomycetota > Acidimicrobiia > IMCC26256 > JACDBD01 > JALZAA01. Next base: position 11,079 of record DATFPZ010000406.1, on the reverse strand, counting down.
GCCGCCGCCAAGCGCCGCAGCATCATCGTCCGGAGCGTGTCGACGGCGAGGAGCCGTTCGCGTGTCGGCACCTCGTCCAGCGCCGCGCCCGCGTGCGCGACGCGCAGCGCCGCCTGGTAGTAGCGCCAGCCGTTGCTCGTCCCGTTGCGGCTGTCGGCGCTGACGACGGTCTCGAACAGCGGCGACGGGGTGATCGGCCACGCCCGGTACTGACGGATGGCGTCGCCTCCCCGCAGCTGCTGTGGCGTGGCGCGCCGCAGCGAGTCGAACCACGGTGACAGCGCAGTGGCGAACGCTCGTAGCTCCGTGTCGCTGTACCGGCCGTCGCTGGCGATGACCGACGCCGCGATCGCCTGGGCCTCCAGGGCGGCGTCGCGCTCGAGCGTGCCTGCCGGCGAGCTGCCCCTGCCCAGCTCGACGAGCACCGCCGTGACGTCGTCGACGAACTGGCGGACCGGCTCGGCCAGGACGCTGGCGCCGTTGCTCATCGTCGCTCAGCGCGCCGCGAGTGTGGCCGTGAGCCACGGGACGACCGCGGCGAGGAACTGGTCGGGGACCTCCAGCTGCGGGGCGTGGCCGCAGTCGTGGATCATCTCGAGCGCGAACTCGGGCCGGCGCTCCGCGAGCGCTCGCGCCGCCGCCGCCGGGACCAGCCGGTCCCGGTCACCGTGGACGATCAGCGTGGGGGAGGTGACACGCAGCTCGTCGGCGCGCATGTTGCGAGTGAGGTACCAGAACAGGCTCCGGGCGGACTCGGCGTACGCGGCTGCCGCCTCGGGGAAGCCCCGGCGCGTCCGGGCCAGCTCGACGAGACGCCGTCGGAGCTCGGGGTCGATGCGCGTCGGGTCGCACAACGTCCAGCCCATCGTGTCGTCCACCAGGCGCTCGGGCCCGAGCAGCCGTCCCCGCGCGGCCAGGTACTGCGCGCCCACCACCGGGACGAGCATCGGTGCCAGGCGCGCCATCACTGTCCACTGGGCCGGGTTCATGGCGCGGCGCGGCAACGCCGGGTCGACGAGTACCAGGGCGCGCACGAGCTCGGGATGGCGGGCGGCCAGGCCGATGCCGAGCGCGCCGCCCATCGAGTTGCCGGCGACGGCGGACGGCCCCCACCGCTCGAGCAGCGCCCGGAGCACGCGGCCGTGGGTGCCGAGTGTGGCGCGCCGTCCCCGCGGGACGCGCGTCAGGCCGAACCCGGGAAGGTCGACGGCGGTGACGGTGGCCTGCAGGCGCTCGGCCAAGGCGGGCGCGCTGGGCTCCCAGCTGATCGTGTGCCCCCCCAGGCCGTGGACGAGCAGCACGCGCGCGCCATCGCCGGCCCCCTCCCCGTTTCCCCACTGCGCGGCATGCACACGGAAGCCCTCGACGTCGAACCAGTGCTCCTGCCCGCGGCTTTCCTGCCCACGGCTCGTCATCGTTCGCGCTCCAGACCCAGCGCGACGAGCAGGTCCTCGTGCAGCTCCATCCAAACCATGTGGTACGAGTCGACGCGTGGTGACGTGAACCAGTCGTGCTCCCCGTCGACGACGCGGCGCCGCGCCGATCGCAGCCGTTCCCGGTATGGCGCGAAGTGTGGGACCGAGGCGCCCAGCCGCCGCAGCAGCGGGGCGGCACGCTCATCGAGGGCTGTGAGCCGGTCGATCACCGACCAGTCGTACGCCGCGTCGGCGTGGTCGTTCAGCGCGCCACCCGGTCGCACCTGCCAGTCGGTGCACAGCTGCAGGACCTCGCGGTTGAGCGGCCCGAACGACGCGTACACACCGGCACACTCCGATTCCTCGCGCGATCCAGGCTCGAGCCGCGTCCGTTCGCGCAGTTCGCGCAGCCGCGCCGCGCGCTCGTTCCCCCCTGTCATGGAGAGAGGATCGCGCAGCGGCCGCGAGCGTGTGGAAAGCTCGGCGCCGCGGCGACGGCGGCAGACGAGACCGAGCCGGAGCAAGCGACGGCGACAAGGGGGGCAATGGACGGAGTCATCGGACGAGGGACGAAGGTGTTCGAAGCGGCGCCCGTCCAGGGCGAATGGCGACGCCTCGAGGACCCCGACGACGTCCTCGAGCTCATGGACGAATCCGCCGCCGGCGTCGTGGCCTGCGTCACCGACGCCGGCGCGACGTTCCTCGCGCCGATCTTCGACGAGCTGACCGCAGTGGTCTGCCTGTCCGGCACACCCGTCAGCCACATCGGGATCGTCAGCCGCGAGTACCAGGTCCCGTGCATCATGGGCGCCACGCTGGACGCCGAGCCGACCGACGGCGACCGCATCGAGATCGACTGCACCGCCGCCGACGGCCTCGTACGACTCGCCCGATGAACGCGGACGAGGTGAACCGCTGGATCGAGTACCACGGGAAGATCTCGCGGGCGATGACGGCCGAGCGGACCGCGCTCGAGTCGGCGCTCATCCCCGTCACCGCGTACATCCTCATCGCCTGCATCGAGTGCTACCGCCGCTACCCCGACATGATGCGCGAGATCAGCGGCGCCGCTTCGCCCGAGGGGCTCGGCGCGGCGGGGCGCTCGCCCGGCAGCCAGATCGACGCCGTCCACCTGTGGTCGATCGCCAACTTCCCGCTGCTCGGCCGCCAGGTGCTGGCGCCCTTCGGGCTCGTCGACCTCGAGCGCGACGTCCCCGCGCTCGCAACCGTGCTCGACTTCTGGAAGCGCGCTGCCGCCGCGTTCCGCGCCGACGGTGAGCTGCAAGCATGGGACGCCGGGTTGCGGGTGCCCCGCTATGGAGCCGACGTCGTCGACGCGCTCGTCGCCGGGTCGCGGGCGGTCAGCGTCGAGGAGCGCGAGCACCTGATCCGGCTGAACCGCTTCCTCACCACGTTCCTCTTTCTCCTCTACTTCGACACCCGGGCCGGGTACCAGGACACCGGTCCGTACCCGCTCGCCGACGGGCGCGTGCTTCTCGTGCGTGACTTCAACCGGTTCGGGGTGAGCCACTTCCCCTGGAGCCGCGACGTGTGCGCCGGGCTCCCGTACTCGAACCTCACGTTGGCGTTGGTGCTCGACGGCGACGTGCGCGTCACTGTGAACGACTGGGGAACCTCGATCACCGACCCGCCGGACTACTTCGGCCACCTGTCCGCCGCCGGCGTGTTCACCGCCGACGACGGCGCGCTCTCGCCTGTGGCACCGGGAGAGCTCGAGGGCGTGGCGAAGGCGGTGAAGGAGGCGCAGCGCAACCTGTACCGGCGCATCGCCGGTATGAGCCGGCACGAGAAGCTCGACGCGGGCGCGTACGTGTACTTCACGTTCTTGCGGCCGTTCGCGGAAGCGGCCGGGGTCGATGACCGGCTCGACTGGACGGTGCCGCGCGACAGCCTCGACGTGTACGAGGGGCTGGCGACGTTGGAGCGGATGCCGGACGTCGAGACCGACGCCTCCATCCCGTACTACACACCGGTTCCCGAGACGGGAGTGGTCCCGTGATCAAGAGCGCCCCCACCGACGAAGGCCGACACGACCGCGCCGACGGTCTCTATTGGAACGAGTCGTGGTACTTCGACTTCTCGCGCGCCGATGGCACCGGCGGGTACGTCCGCCTCGGGCTGTACCCGAACCAGCAGGTCGCCTGGTATTGGGCGTACCTCGTGTCACCCGAGCACGGGCTCGTCGTCGTGCGCGACCACGAGGTCTCCCTTCCCCGTGGCGACGCGCTCGAGGTCAGGGCGGACGGGCTGTGGGCCGAGTGTGTGTGCGAGACGCCGATGGAGCACTGGGGCCTCGGCCTCGAGGCGTTCGGCGTCCGGCTCGACGGGCCCGGCGACGCGTACCGGGGCGAGATCGGCGAGCGTCTTCCCGTCGGTCTCGACCTCGAATGGGAGGCCACCACGCCCGTTTACGACTACCCGTACCCCGACGAGCACCCCGGCGCCCACTACGAGCACGCGGGGGTCGTGCACGGCGAGCTGCTCGTCGGCCGGGAGCGCATCGCGTTCGAGGGACGCGGCGAGCGGGACCACTCGTGGGGTGACCGCGACTGGTGGTTGTGGGGCTGGCACTGGACGTCGTTCCAGATCGGCGACGACTTCGCGGCGAACGTCGTCAAAGCCGACGAGCTCGACACGGCGTGGGGCTACATGTGGCGCCCCGGTGAGGGAGCCCGACCGGTGGAGCACCTCCTGCTCGAGACGCACCTCGGCGACGACGACGTCCCGACCGCGGCCCGGTACGTGATCGACCACGAGCTCGAGGTCGATGTCGAGGTGCTGGCGCCGGCGCCCGTGCCGCTCGTCGCGCCCGACGGGCGCACCTCCCGGTTCCCGCGCGCGCTCTGCGCGTACACGACCAGCTTCGGTACCGGCACCGGCTGGTGCGAATGGCTCCAGGTCGGATTGCCCCTCGGTGGCAGAGAAACCCGCGGTACGCCCGGCCCGGGCACGCGAAACTGACGCTCATGTTCCGGGGGCAGGTCGTCGCCATCTACACGGCGCCTGAAAAGGGTGCGCCGATGGAATCGCGCGACGGTGTCCAGGCGATCGCGGGCGCCGGCCTCGACGGCGACCGCTACGCCACCGGCGACGGCAAGTACACGCGGGCGGATGACAACGGCACGCGCGCCATCACGCTCATCGAGCGCGAGGCCGTCGCGGCCGCCGGCCGCGAGTACGAGATCGAGCTCGGCGAGCACGAAGCGCGCCGCAACCTGGTGACCGAGGGCGTCCCCCTCAACCATCTCGTCGGGCGCACGTTCCGGGTCGGCGGGGTCGTGCTGCGCGGCTTCAAGCTGGCCGAGCCGTGCACGCACCTCGAGGGGCTGACACGTTCCGGCGTGCGGCGGGCCCTGGTCCACCGAGCCGGGCTCCGGGCCGAGATCCTCGAGGGCGGCACGATCAGCGTGGGCGACGCCGTCGAGGCAGTGGAATCGAACGGGGAAGCCGGAACCTGAGCTCGGCGGAGCACTTCGCCTGATCCCGTCCGTCTTTACACTCTCCTGATCTCGCGCGCCGTCTCGGCGCGCATTCGGTAGGGCACACTTCCCCCCGTGACTTCACGACGATTCGGGTTCATCGCGGCCGCGGTCGGTGCGCTCGTCCTCGCCGGTGCCGCGGCCTTCGCCGCCTGCGGGTCCGAGTCGTCCGATCGCTCGGAGCGACGGCGTGCCCCGGCGTCGACGACCACCACGCCCGCCACCACCGTGACGACGGTCGCGCCCCAGACGATCCCGGTGCCGCCGCTCCCGCCCGCGGGACCGACCACCGCACCCCCGCCTGCGATCACCGTCCCGCCCGGGACGGCGAGCACGACCGCGCCGCCGACCACGACCGCGCCGGCGACCACGACCGCGCCGACGGTCACGGCCGGGACCAATCCGAGCACGACCAAGCCGAGCACGACCAAGCCGACGACGAGCACGACCAAGCCGAACAAGGTCACGCGGAAGGCCGTCGTGTATTCACCGCAAGGCGCGCCGAAGCGGCGCGGGGATCTCGTGCTCCCGCGTCAGCACACGGACACGATCGTCGTGCTGGTGCACGGAGGGGGCGAGAGCGGGAGCAGCCGCAAGGACACGCGGGGGTGGGCCAACTTCTACGCCCAGAACGGCTACCCGTCGCTCGCGATTGACTACCAGCTGGCGTTCGGCCCTATACCGACGCCCGTGTACCCGAAGCCCCAGACCGATGTGAAGGCTGCGGTGCAATACCTGCGCGGGCGCGCCGGCCAGCTTGGCATCGACCCGGAACGCATCGTCGTGCAGGGCTTCGACGCCGGCGCCGCGCTCGGCGCGCAAGCACTCGTGACACCGGGTGACCCGTTCTTCGATGAGCCCGCCCGTTACCCGAACCAGAGTGACAAGCCCGCGGCATTCATCGGCTTCTACGGCCGCTACGACGGCGGCGGCCAGAAGGAACCGACCTTCTATTACGGCGGTCCGTCCGACAGCCCCGACCCGAAGGTGAAGGAGCGCTACGCGAAGGCGAACTCGATTGCCCAGGCAGCCGGCGTCGACGGTCCGGCACTCCTAGTGCAAGGAGACGGGGACAACGAGGAGTTCGTGGCGTCGGCCACGGCGTTCCGCGACGCCCTCCAGGGCGCGGGCAAGGACGTCACCTTGACGGTCGTCCCCGGCGCGCGCTCCGCCTTTGACCAGGAAACTTCGGGCGCGCTCACACCGGAGGGCAAGCAGGCCGCCCAGCAGGTACTGGAGTGGCTGGAGGCGCGCTTCCCCGCGAAGTAGGTCCGCTACTCGAAGCGTGGGCGGAGCGGGAGGCCGCTGCGGCCGCGGTCCGTCTTGGTCGCCAGCACCTGGTGCACCTGGGTGCGGTTCGCCTCGAACTGGAGCGCCGACGCGGCCATGTAGAGGCGCCAGATGCGGGCCCGGGCGTGGCCGGCGTCGGCCACGCACGCGTCCCAGTTCGCCTCGAGGTTCGCGACCCACGCCCGCAACGTGAGCGCGTAGTGCTCGCGGATGCTCTCCATGTGCCGCGCCTCGAAGCCGGCACGCTGGATGGCGGAGATCACGCTGCCGACCTCGTGCAGCTCGCCGTCGGGGAACACGTAGCGGTCGATGAAGCTGCGCCGGGCGAACCGGGCCCGGCCGTCGGCGGTCGAGCCGTTCACGCTGGGCGGGCGGCTGATGGCGTGGTTCAGGAGCCGGCCCCCGGCGGGCAGGAGCTCGAAGCAGCGTTCGAAGTACACCGCGAGCTGCTTCAGGCCCACGTGCTCGAACATGCCGATCGAGCTGATGGCGTCGTACGGACCGTCGTCGACGTCGCGGTAGTCCTGGTACCGCACCTCGACCTTGCCGGCCAGCCCGGCCTCGGCGGCGCGCTTCTCGGCCAGCTCCGCCTGCCGCTTCGACAACGTGACGCCGACCGCTTGCACGCCGTGACGCTCAGCGGCGTGGAGGAGCATGCCGCCCCAACCGCAGCCGATGTCGAGCAGGCGCATGCCGGGCTCGAGGCCGAGCTTCTGGCAGATCAGCTCGTGCTTGTTGGCCTGCGCCTCCTCGAGCGTCTTGGCGGGGTCGGTCCACACCGCGCACGAGTACGTCATCGACGGTCCGAGCACGCGGCGGTAGAAGTCGTTCGAGACGTCGTAGTGGTGCGAGACGGCAGCGGCGTCGCGCTGCTTCGAGTGGCGCCGGCCGTGGAGGCGCGCCTCCTCCGGCGGCTTCGGGACCGGCTTGAGCGCGCCCGGCCCGACGAGACGCAGCGCGGCCATCCACTGCGCGGGTCGGAGCTTCACGTCGGGAAGGTGGTCGCGCAGCGCGAGGGCGGCGAAGATGTCGCCCTCCAGGTCGAGGTCGCCCGCCACGTACGCCCGCCCGAAGCCGAGCTCGCCCGGCGCCTGGACGATGCGGCGGAGCGCGGCGGGCGAGCGGATCTGGAGCGTGGCCGGCGCGTCCGCCGGCCCGAGGCGGCTGCCGTCGTACGCCTCGATTGCGATCGGCAGGTCCGGCCCGAGGAGCTGCTCGAGGAGCGTTGCGAGTTGCGGTGTCATGCGCGCCAGTGTTGCCGGGGCCGCGTCAAAAGTCGACCGCGCTGAGGTCGGGAATCCAGCGGGCGGCGCGGCGGCACGCTTCGCGCCAGCGGTCGCGGTCGAGCTTGCGCTGCGGCTCGACGCGCTGGCGCGGCGACCACGTCGCGGCGAGTTCGTGTTCGTCGCGCCAAGTGCCGACGGCGAGCCCGGCGAGGAACGCGGCGCCGAGTGTGGTCGCCTCGATCACGGGCGAGACCTCGACGATGCGCTGAGCGGCGTCGGCGAGGGTCTGCACGAAGGTCGGGTTCGCGCTCATGCCCCCGTCGATGCGCAGGTGGGGGACGGCGACCCCCGAGTCTCCTTCGGCCGCCTCGACCAGGTCGACGCCGCGGTGCGCGACGCCTTCGAGGACCGCGCGCACGAGCTGCGGACGGCCCGTGCCGCGCGTGAGTCCGAGCAGGGTGCCGCGGGCGCCGTAGTCCCACGCCGGGGTACCGACCCCGAGCAGCGCCGGCACGTACCAGACGTCGCCGGTGTCGTCGCACTGCGACGCGACGTCGTGGCTCTCGGCCGCGCTCGTGAGAACGCCGAGGTCGTCGCGCAGCCACTCGATGTTCGTGCCCGCCGCCAGCATGATCGCCTCGAGGCCCCAGGTGTCGGTGCCGCCGACGCGCCGGCAGATGATCGGGAACGTGCCGCCGGGGCCGCGTGCCTCGAACTTCGGCCGGGTCTCGCCCAGAGCGAGATCGAGCATGCCGCCGGTGCCGAACGTGATCTTGGCGTCGCCGCAGTGCACGCCGCCCTGACCGAGGAGCGATGCCTGCTGATCGCCGGCGATCCCGGCGATGGGCGGCGCGCCCGGGAGGACGGATGCTTCGCCGACGACGCCCGACGAGTCGACGATGGTCGGAAGTATCGACGCCGGGATTCGCAGCGGGTCGTGCGCGTCCTCCGACCAGCCGGACGCGTCGGCGGCAAGGAGTCCGGTGACGGCCGCGTTGGACGCGTCGGTCACGTGCAGCGCCCCGTCGGACAACGTCCACGCCACCCAGGTGTCGACGGTGCCGAAACAGAGGTCGCGACCGCGCTCCGGGTCGGCCTGGTCGAGCAGCCACTCGAGCTTCGTCGCGGAGGCGTTCGGCGCCAGCCGGAGGCCCTCGCCGCGTAGCTCGAGGCAGCGGCCGACGGTGCGCAGGTCCTGCCAGCCCAGCGCGGGCCCGACCGGTTCGCCCGTGGCGCGGTCCCACACGACGGTCGAGCAGCGCTGGTTGGCGATGCCGACGGCGTCGACGGGGCCGGCGGCGTCGAGCGCGGAGCGGGCGGCGTCGACCGTGGTCGCCGCCATGCGGGCCGGGTCGAACTCGACCAGGCCGGACGCCGGCGACGCCGGGAGCAGCGGCCGGGTCTGCTCGTGCGCGACGCGGGCGTCCCCGTCGACGACCGCCGCCCGCACCGACGACGTCCCCACGTCGACGACGAGGATGCTCACGGTTCCCCGATGCGTTCGAGGGGGGACAGAGAGGGGCCCGTGGGACGCATCACGGCCAGCCCACGTCGCCGAAGGGGTCGGGGAGGCCGAGCTTGCCCGGGTTCAGGATCCCGTGAGGGTCGAGGGTGGCCTTCACCGCCGCCAGCACATCGAATGCCTCGCCGAGGGCCTCCCGCACGAAGCGGGCTCGGTTCAGCCCCACGCCGTGGTGGTGGCTGAGGGCGCCGCCGGCGGCGAGCACCGCCCCGGTGCCGGCGTCCCATGCCGTCCGGTAGTAGGCCTCCCGGCCGTCGGGCTCGCTTTGTCCGGCGAAGGTGAAATAGAGACAGGCTCCATCGGGGTAGGAGTGGGACAAGTGCGCCGAGGCCGCCAGGGTCCCGCCTACCGCCTGGATCGCCTGCGTGGCCTCGGCGTACATCTTCGGAAGGTCGCGCCACCGGGCGGCGACCTCCATGGTGTCGACGACGTAGCCGCGGGAGATCAGCGCCTCGAGGGCGGCGACGTCGTTGCGGTGCTCGAGCCACCGGCCCACGAGATCGTCGTCGAGGCGCTCGGCGCCGGCGTCGACACACTCCTCGAGCACGACGTTCATCATGCCCTCGACGAGCTCGGGGTCGCCTTCGTCCAACGCAAGAAGGATGTGGCGGTCCCCGGTCTGATAACCCCGGTCGCCCTCCGTGGCGTCGTAGAGGCGCAGGACGGCCGGGGTCGCGCCGCGATGCATGACTCGTCGGCACGCCTCGATCCCGTCGCCGAACGACGAGAACCCGAACGCGGCGCGCTGCTCGACGCGAGGCGCCGGATGCAGCCGCAGCCGCGCGCCGGTGATCACGCCGAGCGTCCCCTCGCTGCCGACGAACAGCTGCGTGAGATCGGGCCCGACGGCGGCGCGCGGCGCGCCGCCGGTGTGGACGACGCGCCCGTCGGCAAGCGCGACGTCGAGGCCGGCGACCATGTCCTCGATCTTCCCGTAGCGCGTCGAGTACTGGCCCGCGCTGCGGCACGCGAGCCACCCGCCGACGGTCGACAGGTCGATCGACTGCGGCCAGTGCCCGAGCGTCGCGCCGTGCTCCGCCCTGAGGGTGTCCTCGAGCCACGTGCCGAACGTGCCCGGCAGGACGTCGAGCACGAGGGACTCGCGGTCGACGTCCACGATGCCGGACAGCGCGCAGAGATCGAGCACGACGCCGCCGTGCAGCGGAACGCTGGCGCCACAGACACCGCTGCGCCCCGCCGCCGCCGTCACCGGGACGCGCGCGTCGTCGCACACGCGCAACACCGCCGCCACCTCGTCCGCCGAGCCCGGCCGCGCCACCGCGCCGGCGCGCGCCGCGACCTGCCCGTCGAGGGCCCAGATCATCGCCAGCGGCCACCAGTCCCGACTCGCTTCTGCGACCGACTCGGCGTCGACGGTCACCTCGGCGCACTCCGAACGCAGGCGCGTCATCATCTCGTCGTCGACCGTCACCGCGGGCGCGGCGAGGTGTGCGCGCACGTCGGCCGCAGGCGCACCGAACGCGATCGGCGGCGTCGGCTGCCCGGTCGCGCCCATCGCGCCGGTTAGGTCCCCAGCGCGGTCTCGGGCAGGTCGGCGGCGTCGCGTTCCGCCGCCACCGCCGCCCGGTACTCCTTGACCTGCCGGACGCGCTCGGCGTCGTCCCAGCCCAGCTCGCGCCCGACGAGCGCGGCGGCGTCCTCCGCCGCCGCCGCCGAGTCGTCGCGGGCGAGCAAACGGGCTCGGGTCCGGCGCGTGAGCACGTCGTCGAGGGTGCGGGCCATCTCGCTGCGGACAGCGTGCACGGCCTCGGCCTTGAGGTATGGGAGGCCCGGGACGAGCGGCTCACCCAGCGCCGGCTCTTCGTCGAGGAGCGCCTCGACCTCTGCCCCCTCGGTCCCGTAGCGGTGGGCGAGGTGCACATGACGGCTCGGCTCGTTCGCGTCGGGTGGGTCCTCGTAGCCGTCGGCGCCGATCAGCTTCAAGTGTTTGGTGCGGCAGCGGCGCCGCTTCCCGAGCAGCGCGTCGACCTCGTCGACCGTGTCGGCGGCCATCCGCCGGTACGTCGTGAGCTTCCCGCCCGTGACCGTCACAAGGCCGCCCTCCGATCGGCGCACCGCGTGCCGGCGGGACAGGTCGGCGGTGCGGTCGTTGGCGGCGGTGCGCA
>DATFPZ010000405.1:0-4983 GCA_035264545.1 Acidimicrobiia bacterium | reverse complement strand
TCCGAGCGGCCATGTGATGGCAGCGATCGCGTTGTGGGGGCTGGTGCCGCCGATCGTTGCGCTGGTCACGAACCGGCGAGCGTTGTGGTGGGCGGCGTCGGTCGTGTCGGGTGTGATCATCCTCCTGGTTGCCGCCAGTCGCGTCTACATGGGTGTGCACTGGTTCTCGGATGTGGTCGGCGCGTTGATCTTCGGCGCGGTATTTCTCTTGGTGATCGAACGCATCGGGGATGTCAGTCACCGCCGCCACCCGTGCTCGGAGTACTCCGAGTCTCCGGACGTCGAGACTCCGGTTCCCATTCGAACCTGGTGGCGGTCGCGGTAGGCGAGCGTCCGGCCGTCGAGCCGGGGACGCCGATGCGGACCCAGAGCCGGTGGCCACGTTGCCTCCGCATCGCCGCGCTGGCGGTGCTCGCAGCGACGATCGGCGCGTTGCTCCAGGGCAACCTGGCGTTGATTGCGGCGAGCTGGTGGGCGAGAAGCAACACCGAGCTCGACGCCGGCCCCAAACTCGAGGGGGTTCGCAAGCTCTACGTCGTCGACGACCGGCTCTGGCGCGGCGCGCAACCCGGTTTGACGGGCTTCCGCTCGCTCGCCGAGAGCGGGGTGACGACCGTGATCGACCTTCGGCCGAGCACGGACGCCCGCAAGGTCGACGGGGAGCTCCGCGCCCTCGGGATGGAGAGCATCCATCTGCCGGTGACGGACGGCACGCCACCGTCGCCCAGCCAGGTCCGGCAAGTCGTCGACATCGTCGACAACAACCAGGGGCGCGTCTTTCTCCACTGTGGTGAAGGGGTCGGACGAGCCGGCACCATGTCCGCCGCGTACAAGGTCACGACGGGCAAGGCCTCCGCCTCGGAGGCACTCCGCGAGAGCCTCGCCATCGGCGTCCTCACCCTCGAGCAGATCGCGTTCATCCGCTCCCTCGACCGTGACGGAGCCCATGACCCACCCGTGGTTGCCACCGCGGTCAGCCGGTTCCTCGACGGCCCGCGGCAGCTCTTCAACACGTTCGTCTGATCGCCCGGTCAGGGGCGATACCGTCAGAGCCTCATGGCCATCGAGACGGACCGGAAGCCGATCCTGCTGACCGTCGATGACGACCCGGGCGTGTCGCGCGCCGTCGCTCGGGATCTCCGCCGTCAGTACGGCGAGGGCTACCGCGTCGTCCGGACGGAGTCCGGTCCGCAGGCCCTGGAGACCCTGCGGGAGCTGAAGCTGCGCGGCGACCCGGTGGCGGTCCTGCTTGCCGACCATCGCATGCCGGACATGAGTGGTCTCGAGTTCCTCGAAGAGGCGATGGACCTGTTCCCAAACGCCCGGCGCGCGCTGCTCACCGCCTATGCCGACACCGACGCCGCCATCGAGGCGATCAACGTCGTCGACCTCGACCACTATCTGCTCAAGCCGTGGGATCCGCCCGAGGAGAAGCTCTATCCCGTCGTCGACGCGCTCATCGAGATGTGGCGCACCACCGACGACCAACCCGTGAACAGGACGCAGGTTGTCGGACACCGCTGGTCGGCCCGGTCGTTCGAAGTTCGGGACTTTCTTGCCCGCAACTCGGTGCCGTACCGCTGGCTGTCGACCGAGGAGCCCGAGGGCCGGCGCATGCTCGCCGCCGCCGGCGTCGAGGTGACCAGCATTCCGTTGGTCGTGACGGCCGAGGGCGATTACCTGATCGAGCCGAGCATGGGCGAGCTGGCGGAGAAAGTGGGGCTGTCGACGGTTCCCGCGACCGACTTCTACGATGTCGTGATCGTCGGTGGTGGGCCCGCGGGTCTCGGCGCGGCGGTATACGCGGCATCGGAAGGTCTGCGCACCGTGCTGGTCGAGCGGCAGGCCACCGGCGGGCAAGCAGGCCAGAGCTCGCGCATCGACAACTACCTCGGATTCCCCGACGGGGTGACCGGCACGCAACTCACGGACCGGGCGCGCCGACAGGCGCACAAGTTCGGCGCCGAGATCCTCACTACGCGCGACGTCGTCGGGCTCGACGTTCGAGCGTCGTCGCGCGCTGTCCGCTTCGCCGACGGCGGTGAGGTGGTCGCCCACGCGGTACTCCTCGCCACCGGCATCTCGTACCGCAAGCTCGAAGTCCCGGGCGCCGACGCGCTGACCGGCCGCGGGGTCTTCTACGGCTCCGCCGAGACCGAGGGGCCCGCCTGCTTCGGTGAGGACGTCTATGTCGTCGGCGCCGCAAATTCGGCCGGCCAGGCTGCGGTGTTCCTGTCCCGGCACGCCCGGCGCGTCACTCTGCTCGTGCGGGGCGACCAGGTCGAGCAGTCGATGTCGTACTACCTCGTCCGCCAGATCGACGAGATCCCCAACATCGAGGTGCGCCTCACGACCCAGGTGATCGGAATGCGCGGCGACGATCACCTCGAGGAGCTCACGCTGTGCAACACCCGGACCGGGACTCAGGAGACGGTCCGCGCCGGCTACCTCTTCGCCTTCATCGGTGCCGAACCGCGGACGGAGTGGCTCGACGGGGTCGTCGAGCGCGACCCGCGAGGGTTCGTGGTCACCGGCCCGGACCTGGTTCTCGACGGGCAACGGCCGCGTGGCTGGGACCGTGACCGTGACCCCTACTACCTGGAGGCCAGCGCGCCCGGCGTGTTCGCGGCGGGCGACGTCCGTGCCAACTCGATCAAGCGGGTCGCCTCGGCGGTCGGCGAGGGTGCCATGGCGATCCAGCTCCTTCATACCTATCTGGAGCACCGATGACCGAGCCCGAACGCCTGACGCCGGAGGAGCTGCGGACCCTGTTCCTCTTCGAGCATCTGAGCGACGAGCAGCTCGCGTGGCTGTCCGGGCGCGGTCGCGTCGTCGAATATCCGGCCGGAGGCACGATCCACGCGGAAGGGGCACCCGCCTCGTGTTTCTTCGTGTTGCTCTCGGGGACGCTCGCCATGCTCAGCCGGGTGCAGGGGGGCGAGATCGAGCTGTTCCGCTCCGATTACCGCGGCTCCTACACCGGCGCGTTCGACGCCTACCTGGCCGACCGCGGTGTTCCGCAGCTGTACCCGGGCACGGCGCGGGCGGTCACCGACTGCCGGTTGTTCGAGCTGCCCGCAGCCGACTGGGGCCACGCGGTGAAGGAGTGGTTCCCGATGGCTGCCCACCTGCTGGCGGGTAGCCAGATCCAGGGCTACGCCGCCCGAGACACCGTGGCCCGGCACGAGCGGCTCGTCGCGCTCGGCTCGGTGACCGCGGGTCTCACCCACGAGCTGAACAATCCGGTCACCGCAGTCGTACGCGCCACCGCGAGACTGCGAGACATGCTGGCCGAGATGCGGGAGAAGGTCGGCGTGATGGTTCGGAGCCAGCTCCCCGCCGACCAGCTCGAAGCGATCGCCGACCTGGCCGGACGCGCGCTCGAGCAACGGAGGGAGGCCCCGAACCTGTCACCGCTGGAGGCGTCCGATCGCGAGGGCGAGCTCGCCGACTGGCTGGAGGACCACGGGGTCACCGGCGCCTGGGACATCGCCCCCACGTTGGTCGCCGCCGGGGTCGGCCTGGACTGGCTCGAGGAGCTCGCGGAGGTGCTACCGCCCCCGCACCTGGAGGTCGGCCTCTCCTATCCCGTCCGGGCTCTCGAGTCCGACAGCATGCTCGACGAGATCACCGACGCCGCCGAGCGCATCTCGGGGTTGCTCGCTTCGGCCAAGCAGTACACGCAGATGGACCGGGCGCCGCTTCAGTCGTTCGACATCCACGAAGGCCTCGACGCCACCCTGACGATGCTGGCGCACAAGCTCGGCGAGAACATCGAGGTCGTCTGCGACTACGACCGCAGCCTCCCCAAGATCGCCGCCTTCCCCGGGGAGCTGAACCAGGTCTGGACGAACCTCATCGACAACGCCGCCGACGCCATGGAAGGGCACGGCAAGCTCACGGTGCGAACCGCCGCCCTCGGGGACGATCGCGTCATGGTCGAGATCGGCGATACCGGTCCCGGGGTGCCCGACGAGGTCCGCACCCGAGTGTTCGAGCCGTTCTTCACCACCAAGGCGGTCGGGAAGGGGACGGGCCTGGGCCTCGACATCGCCTGGCAGATCGTCGTCGGTCGCCACGGCGGCGAGATCCGACTGGAATCGACGCCCGGGAATACTCGATTCCAGGTCGTCCTTCCCATACAACAGGCATAGCCTTACAGCCCGGCAAACGGTCGGTGAACGGGTCGAGGAGTACCTCGGGATGACGGACGCAAGGGTAGGGAGTGCTCCACGGGACGTCGACGCCGAGCGTCCGTTCGTCGTCGAGCTGGACGACGAAGCCGCGCTCGATCCCGGGCTCACGGGGGGCAAAGCCGCCGCGCTGGCGCGAGCGGCTACTGCAGGACTCGCCACACTTCCCGGTGTGGTGCTCACCACAAAGTTCTGCGACGCCGTCGACGGCGGCGCGGATCTCGCACACCACCCGGCGGTGCGCGAGACGTTCGACCGTGCCGGGGGTGACCACCAGCCACTCGTGGCCCGCAGCTCCTCCGTGGTCGAGGACACGGCCGCGTCGTCCATGGCCGGTCAATTCGAATCGATCGTCGGCATCAGCGGCTTCGAAGATTTCGTCGCCGCCGCCACGGTGGTGCTGGCTTCACGTGAGCGCGCCGGCGCCGCCGACCAACCGATTGCGGTCCTGGTCCAGCCGCTGATCGAGCCCGCGTACGGCGGCGTCATGTTCGGCGTCGACCCGGTGTCCGGGCGAAGCGATCACAGGATCGTCACAGCAGTGCACGGTGGTCCCGAGCGTCTCGTGAGTGGCGAGGTCAACGGCTCGCGGTACGTGCTCGATCCGTCGACGGCCAAGGTGCTCGATTTCGACGCCAACGACGGCCCCGAGCTCGATCGCCCCAACCTCCGCCGGCTTCTCTCGTTGTCGGAGCGGGTGGCCTCGGTATTCGGTGGCCCGCAGGACGTCGAGTGGGCGATCGCGGCCGACAAGCAGCTGTGGCTGCTGCAGTCGCGTCCGGTCACGACG
>DATFPZ010000404.1:0-4043 GCA_035264545.1 Acidimicrobiia bacterium | reverse complement strand
GGCGTCGAGCTCGGGCACGAGCTGGTCGATGAGGTCGCTGATCTCGTGTGCGCACGAGCGGAAAATCGGGAGGTCTCCGCCGGCCGGGTCCTCGACGTCCTCCCAGGACTTGAGCTCGGCGTCGGCGAGGTGCAGCGCGGCCAGACGCTCCGCGAACGCCCCGCCCGGGGCGCCGGAGAGGTCGCGCACGAGGCGTTTCAGACTGATGGTCTTGGCGGCGGCCTCGGGGTGGGTACGGCGCATGTAGGCGACGTGCTCGGCGGCCAGGCAAATGACGACGTCGGCGGAGTCGACGTCGAAGTCGGTGAGCTGGTGACTGCGGTGCATCGACCGTTCCACGCCGAGCTCGGCGATCGAGTCGCGGGTGCGCCAGCTCATCGGCATGCCCTCGACCACGTGCGTCCCCGCCGTCGTGATACGGAACGCGGGGGCGCGGGCTTCGAGCAGTGCTCCGGCCATGACCGAGCGGGCGGCGTTGCCGGTACAGAGGAAGACGACGTGGAACGGCTCGGGGATCGTCACGCCTCCCCGCCGGTGACGGTCTGGTGCACGATCCGTGCCGTCGTCTCCACCACGTCGGCGCGCGTGATGCCGAGTGATTCGAGGTCACGATGGAAGGCGGCCATGCGCTCGAGCAGCGCGACGAGCGCGGCCGCCGCCGCCATCGGGGAGATCTCGTTGCTGACGAGGCGCCGGGCTTGCGATTCGCTGACAGTCGTGGCGAGGTGCTCGGTGATCGGCCGCAGGGAGTTGTTCCGCACTTGGCGGAAACGCACGTCACCTTCCTGCGCGGCCAGGTTGCGGGTGCGGAGCACCGCCCGGTGGCCGTCCCAGTACCGGATGAACGCGTCGACCATCTCGCGGGCGGCGTCGAGCCCCGATGGGCCCGTCCACGGTCGGCTGATCAGCTCGTCGACCGGCGCGAGCTCCTCCCCCACCTCCGCGGTCAGCGCCAGCACGGCCTCCTCGACGTCACGAAAGTATTGATAGAACGTCGCCGGCGACGTGCCGACCTCGCGAGCGATGTCGACCACGCGCAGGTCGCGCACGCCGTCGCTCTCGAGCAGCCGGGCGGTCGCGTCGAGCAAGCGGCGCCTGGTGGCCGCCCCCCGCTTGCCGAGCGGCCGGCCGTCGAGCGCGACCGCCGCCGCGGCCGTTGTCGCAGGTGAGGAGGGCACGGCCGATCAGGCTACCTGTCGGACCGGCGTCGATCTGACAGGTCGTCAGGAATCCGAGGGCGCTCGATGCCCCGCATCTGACGGTTGCGGGTCGCGTCCGTACACCCACGAGACGTAGATGACGCCGCGTCCGTCGGGGTCGCGAAAGGTGACCCCGCCGTTCTCGTCCCAGTAGGGATGTTGGTCGGCTTCCGGACGTACGCCACCGGCGACGAGCCTCGCCGTCGCTTCGTCGACTGCCGCCTGATCGGGCAGGTAGAAGACGAGTTGGTCGAACGCGTCGATCGACGGCCCGGGAGGCTGCGCGCGAACAATCTCGAGGTGGTTCTCCGTGCCCGGCAAACCGAAGATCGTCCCGTCCTCGCCGTAGCTCCCGCGAAACTCGTCGACGACGCGGAGGCCGACGAGGTCCCGGTAGAAGGAGATCGTCGAGTCGAAGTTCGCGCTCGAACGAACGATCCGAAACGCCCCGACGCGCAGGTGCTCCGGCCAGCCGCCCGACGCCGTCATCCGAGCGCGCCGGACTCGCGGAGCGCTGCGATTCGGCCCGGGTCGTAGCCGAGCACTTCGGCCAGGACCTCGTCGGTGTGCTCGCCGACCTTGGGCGCCCGGGTGGGCTCGGGGAGCTCCTCGCCGAGCACGTGCACGGGGAGCGGTATCTCGTCGGCGCCGAGCCGGGACGCGGAAATCCACGGGAACCGATCGCGGAACTGGGGATCGTCGGCGATGGACCGCGACGAGTTCACCGGCGCGATGGGTGTGTTGACCTCGTTGCCGAAGTCGATCCATCCCGCCGATGTCTTCGTCTTGAAGATGTCGCGCAGCTCGTGCTGCAGCTCTCGGTTGTTGCGGGCGTGGTCGGCGTACGGCTTGCCCGGCCAGCGCTCGAACAGGTCCATGCGACCCACGCCTTCGCAGAAGTTCTTCCAGAACGCCTGCTCGGACGCCATGAACAGCACGTGACCGTCGGCCGACTCATAGATCTGGTAGCGGACGCCTTCGCGCATCCCTGCCGTGCCGGGGGCGCGGCGCTCGTAGTCGTCGCTCGGGTTGCCTGTCACCTCCGACTCGGGCCGCTCGTACGACTTCCACGTCTCGATGCGGTACCAGTCCATGTAGGCCGCGGCGTCGGACTGCGCGACCTCGATCTGGCATCCCTCCCCCGTCGCCCGCGCGCGCGTGACGCCGGCGAGCAGCGCGAAGGCGCCGAGCAACGGGCCGGCGTGAATGCCGATCGAAGGGTGCTCGGGCATGTAGCACGTGCCGTCCTCGTCGTAGGCAGGTGACACGACGCCGGCCCAGGTGTCGAATGCGATCCCGTGTGCAGGCAGATCGCGGTAGGGGCCGGTCATGCCGTAGCCCGAGAGCGTGCAGAACACGATCCGCGGGTTCACCTCCTTGAGGCGCTCGTACCCGAGTCCGCGCCGCTCGAGGGCGCCGGGCCGCATCGCCTCGACGACGGCGTCGGCGCCCCGGACGAGATCCGTGTACACCTCGACCGCGTCGGGGTTGCGCAGGTCGAGGGTGACGCTGCGCTTCCCCCGATGGATGTGGAGATGCATGAGCGACTCGCCCTCGACGATCGGCCACGTCATCTCGCGCACGTAGTCGCCCTGCGGCGGCTCGACCTTGACCACGTCGGCTCCGAGGTCGGCGAGGAACGACGTGAGCTCGCCCGGGCCGAGCAGCGAGCTCTCGATCACACGGAGGCCCATCAGCGGACCGGACGCCGGCGCCGGGCTCACAGTGAGTCGCCCCGCGACAGCGGGCTCTCGGGATGCGGCGTCATGAGCTCCTCGCGCCAGCGGGTCCGTCCCGCCGCCCGCGCCTGCTCGTGCCACGCGGCGATGCGCTCGTCGCTTCCCGCGTCGCCGGCGCGCATGAGCGCCTCGTGCCCGGCAGGATCGGTCGCCCAGATCGTGACGACCTCGACGTCCGTCAGCAGCCCCTCATACAAGCCGACGAGCACGTGTCCATAGTCTGCGAGCAACGGAGCGCGGGTCTCGCGCGCCGCTAGGAGGTAATCGAGGGCGGCACCGGGCCGCACCTCCGAGATCTCGTGCACGAACACCGATCCGCTCACGTCGTCCGCGCGCAGGTCTGCGAGCGACGGGCAGCCGGGCGCGGCGCCCAGGAGGCGGTCGAAGCCGCCCGTGCGCGTCTTGAGCGCCTCCTGCCACCACTCGACGAGCTCGGGGTTCTTCGTGCGGCGCAGATTCGTGGCCTCCATGAGGCGGCGCCAACCCGACCATCCGTCGACGCACTCCCACAGGTTGACGACCTGCGGCCAGCGGCCGGTCGAGCCCATCGTGTACCAGGTCCCGACGAGAGCGAGCCCACGGTCGGCGGCGGCGTCGGCGTTGAACCCGACCGTGTGCTCCATGTAGCGCATCGCGCCCTCCCCCACGATGTCGATCAGTTCGTGGAGATAGAGGTTGCGCTCCGGCATGGGGCAGGGACTGTATCGCCGTGCCGCGCTGGCACCGTGAGACGATGACCGCATGGACACCGTCGGCATCTTGCTGCGAGCCGGGGCCGAGGGAACGGAGGTCGGATCGCTCGCCGACGAGTTCGATCGCGTCGAGGTCCCGGCCGCGATGGCGTACGCACTCGGGCTCGACCCCGACCCGGACACGGCCGGTCAGGCAGCCGCGTTGCCGGACGGGCGCCTCGTCGTGCTCGCCGGTCCGGGCGTCGTCGCCACTCGAAGCATCGACGGGCTCCGCGCCTTCGCGACGGCCGCCAACGTCCCGGTCGCGAACAC
Source organism: Acidimicrobiia bacterium (assembly GCA_035264545.1). Lineage (GTDB taxonomy): Bacteria > Actinomycetota > Acidimicrobiia > IMCC26256 > JACDBD01 > JALZAA01. Next base: position 101 of record DATFPZ010000404.1, on the reverse strand, counting down.
GTGGGGCGCCAAGGGCGTGCTCCAGTGGGACAGCCCGCACCACATGGGAACGTGCGGACTGCAGGCACGCGATTTCGAGCTGCTCGACTTCGCGAGCTACG
>DATFPZ010000403.1:0-2637 GCA_035264545.1 Acidimicrobiia bacterium | reverse complement strand
GAATATTTTCCGGACTGGATCGAAACCGTCGAGCTGCGACGTGAGCGCGGCGGAACCGTGACGCACGTCGTATGCAACGACGCGGCGACGCTCGTGTACCTCGCCGAACAGGCTGTCATCGTGCCGCACCGGCTCCTCGTCGCCGCCACGGCGCCCCGGAACCCTGTCGAAGTCATCGTGGACCTGGACCCCGCCGGCGATGACCCGCGGACTGTCCGGTTGGCAGGCCGGATTCTGCGTGACCTGCTCGCGGAGATCGGCGTGACGAGCTTCGTGAAGTCGACGGGCTCCAAGGGTCTCCATATCCACATTCCGCTCGACGGCTCGGACGGCTTCGACGAGGCGCGTGCGTTCGCGCGTGATCTCGCCCGTGCGCTGGTGGATCGTGAGCCCGACCGGCTGACGGTCGAGCAGAGGAAGATCAACCGGAAAGGGCGACTGTTCGTGGACTGGCTGCGCAACAGCTATGGCCAGCACGCAGTCGCGCCGTATTCGCTGCGCGCCCTACCCGGTGCCCCGGTGGCAGTACCGCTCGACTGGGACGAAGCGACGTCCGACCAGTTCGACCCGCGGCGGTACCGCCTGTCGAACGTGTTCCGCCGCGTCGGTCGCAAACGCGACCCGTGGCAACGGATCAGCCGGCATGCGCAGTCGGTGCCCGAAGCAGCGTCGCGTCTTCGCCGTACTCGCTAGCTGCCGGCGACGGGTTCGAGCGGTCATGAATCCTCGGTCACCAAATCGGGTTCGCCTTCGACCTGGGCACTTGTGAAGGGCCGCCGGTGACGCTGGAACGCTCGCGGCGCTAGGCGTCGCGGCGCATTCCAAGCGCTTACTTGAGGAACTCGGGAAGGTCGGAGTCGTCGTCGTTGATGCCGAGCGCGTTGGAAGTGCTGCCGCCGAACGCGTCGCCATATTCCTCGGGAGTCCGCCGTCGGGTCCTGGGGTCGCCGGGGTGGCTTCGCTGTCGCTCGTCTTCGTACTGGTCGAAGCTGGCGGCGATGACGGTGATGCGAACCTCATCACCCAGTTGATCATCGAGCACGGCGCCGAAGATGATGTTGGCGTCGGGATGCGCAGACTGCCAGACGAGCTCGGCTGCTTCGTTGACCTCGAACAGTCCGAGGTCGGACGGCCCCGACACGTTCAGCAGCACGCGGTGCGCGCCTTCGATGCTCGCCTCGAGCAGCGGGCTCGCCATGGCCGCGCGTGCCGCGCTGATGGCGCGTCCTTCGCCGGACGAGTATCCGATGCCCATCAGCGCCGTTCCGGCGTCCTTCATGATCATGCGCACGTCGGCGAAGTCGGTGTTGATGAGCCCGGGCGTGGTGATCAGGTCTGCGATGCTCTGGACACCTTGCAGGAGCACTTCGTCGCACAGCTTGAACGCGTTGAGCATTGACGTGTGCTCGTCGGACAGCTGCAGCAACCGGTCGTTCGGGATCACGATGAGCGTGTCGAGCTTGCCCTTCAGCAACTCGATGCCGTTCTGCGCCTGGATCGCCCGACGCCCGCCCTCGAAGGTGAACGGGCGGGTCACGATCCCGATGGTCAGCGCACCGATACTGCGGGCAATGTCGGCGATGACCGGTGCGCCACCGGTGCCCGTGCCGCCACCCTCGCCGGTGGCGACGAAGATCATGTCTGCGCCCTTGAGCACTTCTTCGATCTCTTCGCGGTGCTCCTCGGCCGCGGCGCGTCCGATCTCGGGGTCGGACCCCGCGCCGAGCCCGTGGGTACGTTCGCGCCCGATGTCGAAATTCACGTCGGCGTCGCTCGACAACAGCGCCTGCGCGTCCGTGTTCACGGCGATGAACTCGACGCCCTTGAGGCCGGCGTCGATCATGCGGTTCACCGCGTTGCAGCCCCCGCCCCCGACGCCGATGACCTTGATCACGGCCAGGTAGTTCTGCATGTCATACAACATGTCGGTCTCGTTTTCGTCGGTGCGGTCGTGTCGGTTGCGCTCCGCCGTGGATTGCCGCCCTCGGCCTCCCACACCCTCTCACGCCCACGTTCCCCCGGCTGACCATCGCTCGAGTTCCGCCCAAACGGGAAGCAGTCCGCGTGGGCCCGGGCCGGCTGAGCCCCGTCGCAGCGAGCGGATGGGCGGGGCGTCCCTAGACACCGCAGAACGGGAGACGACCGCGGCCTTCGACCGCACGCCGGCTGTGCTCATGGCGCCCGCGGTGCTGCTGCTCGCGGGCGCGCTCGCGATCGGCGTCTGGCCGCAGGCGGCGGAGCGGGGGCAGGTGGCGGCGGCGCGCTTCGAGGACCCGAACGCCCTGCGCACCGCTGACCGCGTTACGCGGCCTTCATACCGGCCACGTCGGCGACTACATCATGTGGCGCAGAATCGGGCTGGGCGCGTTCGGCGGCCTCGTCATCGTGGCGTGCCGTGCACCGACGAGTGCCGACTCACGGCCTGCGTCACTTCCTTGCGTCGACCGCCCGCTGGAGCTGCGCCTTGGTCATGCGCGACCGATCACGGATTAGCCGGCGCGGCGCTGATGTCGGCGAGGGCCGAGCTCGGGTCACGTTCCATGGCCAGATCGCCGATCGAGAGAACGCCGACCGGCTTCCCGTTCTGAGTGACCGGAAGGCGGGGGAGTGCTTGCATCCGCATGACCCGGATGGCCT
>DATFPZ010000402.1:0-5483 GCA_035264545.1 Acidimicrobiia bacterium | reverse complement strand
CCGGTGAAGGACATCGCGACCGCCGCCGTCGTGACCGTGGAGCCGGAGGACAGCCTGCTGACGGTGCTCGAGCGGATGACCGAGGACGGCGTCGATCACGTCCCCGTCGTCGACGACGACCGGCTCATCGGGCTCTGCACACGCACGGATCTTCTCCGCGCGAGGAGCCGGTACCTCGAGCACGAGCGGCCTCAGGCGGGTTGGCGACCACGACTTGGTCGGGTGGTCCGGGACGGCCATCGCACGCCCGCGTGACGGTCAGGCGCGGACGCCCACCGGTTGCCCGTCGACGATCTGGTCGAGGTACTCCGACAGCCCGAAGCCGACCTTCCCGTCGCAGCGCCACTCGGTCATGCCCTCGGAGATGCGCGTCACGAGCATGTCGCCGTCGGGAGTCTGGCGGCGGTTGCGCAACGGGATGAGCGAGAGCACGCTGCCGGTGATCTCGTAGTCGCGGTCCGCGGTGTGCGCGGTGGCCCGCATCTCCTGGTGGTACGTGTCGGCGCCGCGCCACTCGGTCTCGATCTTCGCATCGTCGATCGTGCGGTACTCGCCGTCTTCGAGCACGACACCGCCGATGCGTTGGCCGCCGTCACGTGACGTCACGATTGAGATCACGAACCCGAACTCCTCGCCGAAGTTGGCGGTCAGCCACCGGTACCACCACGGCGACTGCCAGTAGCGGGGCCCCCATGAGTGGTCGCGGAGTCCGAACCCGTCGACCTCCCACTCTTCGTCGCCGACGCGTACCACGCCGCGGGCGCCGACGTGCTGCTCGTAGTGACCGCGAGCGAAGCCCTGCTCGGCGTTCTCGGTGATGGGCGAGCCGTCGTCGTTCACGGGCTCGCCGCCCCACATCGGCGACACGCCCCGGTAGTCGAGCTCGACGGCGGCGTCGACCCACGGGTTCTCGGTGAACGCCTGGCGCGGGTTCGCCATCTCCAACGGGCGCTCGAGGAGAGCGACCTTGCCGTCGTACGAGACGCGCTGCTTTGCGAACGGTTCGATCACGTCGAACCGCATCCCGCCGGCGTCGAAGGCGTCGTTGTCGGCGATCTCGGGCCGGCTGAACATGAAGCCGACCCGCCCGTCGGGGAGGTAGATGCACGTCGTCATCTCGGCGTACCCCTCGTTCGCCCGGTTGCCGAGGCGGACCCACCCGCCGATGCGGTTGGCGGGGTCGAAGAAGTTGAAGTACATCGACTCGTTGAAGTTCTTGGCCGACTCCAGCTGGTGCATGTACTCGTCGGACGGGTCGAGACGCAGCTTCATGCGGGCCATCCAACTCGGCCTTGACCGACCGGTCAAGGAAGTGCTTCGCTCCGGGCCCATGGAGATCACCGAGATCACGAGCGGATTGCGCTTCCCGGAAGGACCGGTGTGGATGCCCGACGGCACCCTGCTGTGCGTCGAGCTCCTCGGCGGCACCGTCGTGCGCGTGCAGCCCGACGGCAAGAAGGCGGTGCTGTCGGAGAACGATGGCAGCCCGAACGGGCTCGCGATCGGGCCCGACGGCGCCGTGTACGTATGCAACAGCGGCGGGTACGGCTCGCACGACCTCGGCGGGCTCACCATCCCCGACAGCTACCTGCCGCAGGATTACACGGGTGGCCGCATCGAGCGCGTCGATCTCGCAACCGGCGAGGTCACGGTGCTGTACCGCGAGTGCGACGGACATCATCTCATCGGCCCCAACGACCTCGTGTTCGACGACACGGGCGGGTTCTGGTTCACCGACCACGGCCGCTGGCGCGAACGCGACAAGACCCACGGAGGCCTCTACTACGCGCGCCCTGACGGCTCGGAGATTCGCGAGGTCGTGTACCCGCTCGATGGCCCGAACGGTGTCGGTCTGTCACCCGACGGGACGCGTGTCTACGCGGCGGAGACCTTCACGGGTCGGGTCTTTGCCTGGGACCTGTCGGGCCCGGGCGAGCTCGCCGCACCACCGCCGCCGGTCGGCAACGGCGGCCAGCTCGTGTGCGGGCTGCCGGGGATGCAGCTCTTCGACTCACTGGCGATCGACGGTGACGGGAACGTCGTGGTGGGCACGCTGGTCAACGGCGGGCTCACGGTGATCTCCCCAGACGGCGGCAGCGTCGAGCACGTGCCGTTCCCGGACCCGATGGTGACGAACGTCTGCTTCGGCGGCGACGACCTCCGCACCGCGTACGTCACGTGCTCGGCCACCGGCAAGCTCGTGTCGGCGCCGTGGCCGCGACCAGGCCTGAAGCTCGCGTTCTAGCTCTCTGGTCGGTCAGATCCGCGCCGGGTGCACCGGCGCACCGCCCACCCCGGCGGTGATGCGGAAGATCGTGCCGCGCCGGTCCGGCTCGTCGGTGTTGTCGGCGGTCACGACGTACACGTCGTGCTGATCACCGCCGGCGAAGCAGAGGGACGTCACCGTTTGCGCGGGCACCTCGAGCACTCGGTCGATCTCGCCGTCAGGGGTCAGGCGGGCGACACACCCGGCACGCGCCGAGGCGACCCAGAGGAGGCCTTGCGCGTCGACGGCCATCCCGTCGGGCGCGCCCGGTGGGAAATGAAACGCGCGGCGATCGCCGGCGGTGCCGTCGTCGGCGATCGTGTGCACGAGGATCACGTTGTTGCGAGTGTCCGAGTGGTAGATGGTCTGACCGCCGGGCGACAGGACGACGCCGTTGGCGTGAAGGACGTCCTCATAGAGACAGGTGGCGGCGCCCTCGGCGTCGATGCGCCACAGCTCGCCGGGCACCGGCGTGGCGTCAGGATCGAACACGGCGAAGCGGATCGAGCCGGCATAGACGCGACCGGCGGAGTCGGTGCAGATGTCGTTCCACCCCGGCAGGCCGTCGATGGCGAACAGCGTGCGGTTCTCACCGTCGTGAACGTGCACGATGTCGCGGCCCGACACGACCACGCCGCCGCCGGCGTGGAGCACAATCCCGCCGACGCCACGGCGCTTCGGCACCACGGTCGTGATGTCACCGTCGGGGTCGCGCCGGTACACGCCACCCCCGAGCACGTCACTGAAGTACAGGTTCCCGTCGCCGTCGACCGTCGGCCCCTCGACGAGCCCGTAGCCGGAAGCGAGCGTTTCGACCATGCGCGGCGAGCGAACTACTTCAGCGGGGTGGCGAACCACCAGCGGTGGCCCTCGGGGTCGCGAACGCCGTACTCGCGCTGTCCGTAGGGCTGGTCGGTGGGTTCCCGGTCGATGTGCGCGCCGGCGGCGCGTGCGTGCGCGAAGTGCGCGTCGACGTCGTCGACGCGGACGACGAGTCCGCCGGTCTGCGCGTTCATCGAATGTGGTGACGCGAGCTCGTGCTCCGGGGTGACCCGATGGAGCCAGATCGGTCCGCTTCCCGCGACGACCTCGCCGTGGACGACCTGTCCGTCACCGTCGCGCTCGACACCGCCGGCACCGAAACCGAACGCGTCGACGAGGAAGTCGTGCGCGCGCTCGATGTCCTCGTAGACGAGAAGAGGAATCACGCTTTGGATCGTCGGCATGGCGCGAAGGTACCCCGGTCGTGCACGGAAGTCCGCTGACCGCCCCGAGGTAGTGTCGTCGCCTCGGCACAAGATCGCGACGGAGGACGACGACGTGGGACCGCTGTCGGGTGTGAAGGTGATCGAGATCGCAGGCATCGGACCGGGGCCGTTCGCGGCGATGCTGCTCTCCGACATGGGCGCCGACGTGGTGCGTGTCGACCGCGCCCAGTCGGTCGAGCGCGGATTCGACCCCGGGTGGATGGAGGTGCTGAACCGCGGCCGGCGTTCGATCGGCGTCGACCTCAAGCAGTCCGACGGCGTCGAGACGGTCCTCCGCATGGTCGAGCATGCCGACGCGCTCATCGAAGGGTTCCGGCCCGGCGTGGCGGAGCGGCTCGGGATCGGACCCGACGCCTGCCGCACCCGCAACCCAAAGCTCGTGTACGGCCGCATGACGGGCTGGGGCCAGGACGGGCCGTACGCGCAAGCCGCCGGCCACGACATCAACTACATCTCGCTCGCCGGCGCGCTGGCGCACTTCGGGCGGGCGGGTGGCAAGCCCACACCGCCCATGAACGTCGTCGGTGACTTCGGCGGTGGCGGCATGCTGCTGGCCTTCGGTGTGGCGTGCGCTCTCTTCGAGGCGCGGTCGTCGGGCGAAGGGCAGGTCGTCGACGCGGCCATGGTCGACGGCAGCGCCACGCTCATGGCGATGGCGTGGGGTCTGCGGGCCATGGGCGCGTTCGACGAGGAGCATCTCGGCGGGAACGTGCTCGACACCGGCGCGCCGTTCTACGACACCTACGAGACCGCCGACGGCAAGTTCATCTCGCTTGGTTCCCTCGAGCCGCAGTTCTATGCCGAGCTCATCGACAAGCTGGGATTGTCGGACGCGGACCTCCCGGCGCAGATGGACCGAAGCGGCTGGGACACGCTGCGGCAGAAGTTGACCGCACTGTTCAAGTCCAAGACGCGCGACGAGTGGTGCACGATCCTCGAGCAGACCGACACCTGCTTCGCACCCGTCCTCACGATGACCGAGGCAGCGGATCATCCGCACGTCAAGGCGCGCGACACGGTCGTGGAGCACGACGGTGTGCTCCAGCCCGCTCCGGCGCCCCGGTTCTCGCGCACACCCGGCGCGATCTCACGACGCGCGGCCCAGCCCGGGCAGGACACCGACGAGGCACTGGCCGATTGGGGCTTCAGCACCGACGAGCTGGCCAAGCTGCGCGACGCAGGCGCGATCAAGTAGCCGTAGCTCAGTTCGACGTCGTGTGAGCGGGTGTCGTGCCCGCGACCCACGTCATGTCGGCCGCCCGTTCGCCCGCCACCGCGCTCGTCGATGCCACGGCCTCGAGCTCGGCGAGATCGTCCGGGTTGAGCTGCACGTCGAGTGCGGCGACGTTCTCCTCGAGGTAGGTGCGGCGCTTCGTGCCCGGGATCGGCGCCACGTCGTCGCCCTGGGCCTGCACCCACGCCAGCGCGAGCTGACCCGGCGTCACACCCTTCTCGGTCGCGATCGTGCGCACCCGTTCGACGACCTCGAGGTTGCGGGAGAAGTTGTCGCCTTCGAAGCGTGGCGTGCCGCGGCGGAAATCACCACGCGACAGGTCGTCGGCGCTTCGGATCTGCCCGGTCAGCATCCCACGCCCGAGCGGGCTGTACGGCACGATGCCGACGCCGAGCTCGCGGGCCGCCGGCAGCGCGTCCTCCTCGATGTCGCGACTCCACAGTGACCACTCGCTCTGGAGCGCACTGATCGGGTGGACGGCATATGCGCGCCTGATCGTGTCGCCCGCCGCCTCGGACAAGCCCAGGTGGCGAACCTTGCCCGCCGCCACGAGCTCGGCCATGGCGCCCACCGTTTCCTCGATAGGCACGTTCGGGTCGGCGCGGTGCTGGTGGTAGAGGTCGATGTGGTCGACGCCCAGGCGTTCCAGCGACGCGTCGCAGGCGCTGCGGACGTACTCCGGGCGACCGTTGATGCCGCGGAAGCTCCTGTCGTC
>DATFPZ010000401.1:0-2462 GCA_035264545.1 Acidimicrobiia bacterium | reverse complement strand
CCGGTCGATGAGGACGTCGCGGGTCAGGACCCGCCCGGCGTTGGCGAGCAGCAGCTCGAGCAGCTCGAACTCCTTCAGCGGCAGCGGCACCGGGTCGCCGCGCACGAAGACCTCGTGGCGGCCGGCATCGAGACGCACGTCACCGATCTCGAGCACCTCGTGGTCGGTGATGGTAGCCGGCTCGTCGTCGGCGCTGCGGCGCAACGCGGCGCGTACGCGGGCGATGAGCTCCCGGAGCCGGAACGGCTTCGACACGTAGTCGTCGGCGCCGACCTCGAGCCCCACGACCGCGTCGATCTCGTTGCTGCGGGCGGTGACCATGATGATCGGGACACGCGAACGCGACCGCAGGTCGCGGCACACGTCCACACCCGAAATGCGGGGCAGCATCACATCGAGGAGAACGAGCGACGGGTTCGTAGCGTCGAACTGGTCGAGTGCCTCCTGGCCGTCAGCGGCCACCTCGACTCGGAAGCCCTCGCGCTCCAACGCCACCGTGAGTGCGTCGCGGTATGACTCCTCGTCGTCGACCACGAGGATGAGCGGAGCCGCATCTGCCATCACGACGCCTCCGAAAGCTTCTCGGACGACGGTAGCGGCACACGCAAACGGAACATGGAGCCTTCCCCTTCGGTCGACTCGACCGTCACGTCGCCGCCGTGCGCCTGGGCGACGTGACGCACGATCGAGAGTCCGAGCCCGGTGCCGCCGGTCGCACGGCTGCGCGCCCGGTCGACCCGGTAGAAGCGCTCGAAGATCCGCTCGAGATCGCGGGACGGAATCCCGATGCCGTGGTCGCGCACGGAGATGCAGACGCTCTCGTCCACCACGGTGGCGTCGACCTCTACCGGCTGGCCCGGCTCCGAGTACTTCACCGCGTTGTCGAGCAGGTTCGTGACCGCGCTCACCAGCTGCGAGCGGTCGCCCGCCACGACCAGATCGGTCGCCACTGGCGGCACATTGAGCGGGATGCCGACGGCGTCGGCGGCGCCACGCACCCGCTCGGCCGCCTCGTGCAACACGAGGTGCACGGGGACCGGCTCACGGGTCGGGCGCTCCTGGGCCTCGATGAGGCTGAGGTCGAGGAGATCGTCGACGATGCGCCCCAGCCGGTTCGCTTCGTGCTGCACCCGGTCCGCGAGCTGGCTGTTGACCGGGGAGTCGTCCCCGACCGCCATCGTCTCGGCAAGCAGCGACAACGCACCGATCGGCGTCTTGAGCTCGTGGCTGACGTTGGCGACGAAGTCCCGCCGCACGCTCTCGACGCGTCGGAGCTCCGAGACGTCCCGGACGAAAGCGACCGCCCCGATCACGCGGTTGCGGCGCCACAGGGGCGCGGTGCGCACCAGGAGCACCTCGCGGGGCGGACCGAACAGCTGGAGCTCACGCTCCGCCCGCTCGCCCCGAAGCGCCGGCGTGAGCAGCGTGCGCATCGCATCCTCGACGAGGGCGTCCGCATGACGGGCACCGCGAAAGCGCTCACCGGCGGCGTTGCGCATGACCTCGTTGCCCCGGGCGTCCACGACGACCACACCGTCCTCGAACGCCGCCACGGCACCGGCCAACGACTCGCGCTCGACGTCGTTGCGCGATCCCCCGCGCTCCCGGCCCGCCGGCTCGTCCACCTCTCCCGCCAGGCGGCGGAGCTCACGCCGCTGTGACCGGATCGTCAAGGCGAGCAAGCCCACCGCCGCGACGAGCGTGACGATCACGACCGTCACGGCAATCGCGACGATCAGCCGAACCTCCCGGTGATGTACCCCTCGGTGCGGGGGTCGGACGGGTGCGTGAACATCGTCTCGGTGACGTCGTACTCGATCAGCCGTCCCCGGCGGTGACCGGCGTCGTCGACCTCGGCGGTGAAGAACGCGGTGCGATCCGAGACGCGCGCCGCCTGCTGCATGTTGTGGGTCACGATCACGATCGTGTACTCGTTCTTGAGCTCGTCCATGAGGTCTTCGATGCGCGCCGTGGCGATCGGGTCGAGCGCCGAACAGGGCTCGTCCATCAGGATCACGTCGGGCTCGACGGCAAGGCAACGAGCGATACAGAGACGCTGCTGCTGACCACCCGAGAGGGCCAACGCGCTTTTGCGCAGCTTGCCGTGCACCTCGTCCCACAGCGCGGCCTGGGTCAGCGCCTTCTCGACGATGTCGTTGAGCTCACCGCGCTTCGTGCCGTTGATGCGCGGCCCGTACGCGACGTTGTCGTACACGGACTTCGGGAACGGGTTCGGCTTCTGGAACACCATGCCGATCCGCCGCCGGACCTCGGCCGGGTCGACCTTTGACCCGTACAAGTCCTGACCGTGGTACGTGACCTTCCCGAGCACCTCGGCGCCGGGCGTGATGTCGTGCATGCGGTTCAGCGAACGGAGCACGGTCGTCTTGCCGCATCCCGACGGCCCGATGAGGGCGGTGATCTCGTTGGCGGCGATGTCGACGCTGACGTCCTGCACGGCG
>DATFPZ010000400.1:0-3844 GCA_035264545.1 Acidimicrobiia bacterium | reverse complement strand
CTTCCGCTCGGTCGTGCTCGTCCTCGAGCACGGTGAGGACGGCGCGCTGGGAGTGGTCCTCAACCGGCCGAGCGAGACCGCCGTGGGAGAGACGTTGCCGGATTGGAACGCGCTGGCGTCGCACCCTGGGGTGGTTTTCGTGGGCGGCCCGGTGTCGCCCGACGCCGCTATCGGCGTCGCCCGCGCCAGTACCTCCGATCAGAACGACGGATGGGCGCCTCTGTTCGGGTCCCTCGGGACGGTCGACCTCGGACGCGACCCGGTCGAGCTCCCCGTCGACGTCCAGAACCTGCGGGTCTTCGCCGGGTACGCGGGCTGGACGGAGGGGCAGCTCGACGGCGAGCTCGACGCCGGCGGCTGGTTCGTCGTCGACGCCGCCCCCGACGACGTGTTCACCGCCGAGCCGGCGCGACTGTGGGTCTCGGTTCTGCGCCGCCAGGGGGGCCGGCTGGCCATGTTCGCCACCGCTCCCCCGCATCCCTCGCAGAACTGATGGCGCGGACCGTCGTCGATGGGATGAACGTGATCGGCGCGCAGGCCGACGGTTGGTGGCGCGACCGGGACGCCGCCGCGCGGCGCCTGCTCCGACGACTGCAACACGCCGCGGCCCGGTCCGGCGATGCGTTCACCCTGGTGTTCGACGGTCGTCCGCTCGCGGACGTGGCGGAGGGTGAGCACGAGCGCGTTGAGGTCCGCTACGCCCGGCGAGGCGGCCGCGACGCGGCCGACGATGGCATCGTCGAGCTCGTCGCCCGCGACACGGATCCGGCACGTCTGCTCGTAGTGACGTCGGACCGTGATCTGGCGACTCGCGTCACCACGCTCGGCGCAGAGACGGAAGGTGCGGGCACGTTCCTGCGCCGGCTCCAACGGCTGGGCGCGTGACGCCGACGATCAGCTGCCGGTGAGCGCGAGGCAGGCCTGCTCGTCCTGGAAGAACCCGAGCCGGAACGCCTCCATCCGCTCGAACGCGGTGCCGCGCGAGGCTTCCTTCGCTTCGACGGGGTCCGCGAACACGAGGAACGACTGCACGACCTCGTCGAGGTCACCGGGAGAGAGGGAGAAAGACGCCTCGCGCGTCTCGACTTGGCCGCGAGCTTGGACCGTTCCCTCCTGGTCGACGGGCACGCTGCCGACCCACGCGCCGGTCAGGCAGTCGGCTTGCAACCCGGCCGTCTTGCTGTCGCCGCCGGTGATGTCCAAGCGCGATTGCATCGCCGAGGCCCACGCGTTCCCGACGAGCACGGAGACGGCGAAGTCGCCGAATTCCCCGTAGACACTGCGGACGAGGTTCCGGTCGTAGGCGACGAAGTCCTCGTCCGGGCAGTAGAAGATCGAGTCCTTGTAGTCACTGGCCTTGTAGCCCGAGCACTTCGGGAGTGAGCCCTTGTCCTTGGGGTTGTACGAGATCACATCGCTCACGCTCTGGTACGGCTCGCCGCCGAACGTGAACTGGCCCCAGTACAGGTCGAGGTCCTCCTTCGTGGTCGGGACGACGTCGCGGAACGGGAGGTCGCCGCCTTGCGCGACGTCGAGCGCGCTCGAGAACGGCAGCTCGACGATCAGCGGCGGGTTGTCCGCCCACTGGGCGCAGCGTGCGACGCCACCCTCGATGCCTTGCTGGAACGCGTTGACGCGGTCGAACCCTGATCCGTGCGCGCCCTTGTTCGTCGGGTCACCGCCGATGGGGTCGCTGAACTCGAGCATGCCCGCGAGGCCTGTGTCGAGGTCGCCGGGATCGAGTTGCAGCAGCTTGCTGTCACCGCTGTCGACGTGCTCGACCCAAGCGCCGGCGAAGCAGTCGGCCTGGGTCTCGGCCAGGACCGTAGCGGGGAATTCGGTCCCGGTCTGGGTCTGGATCACGTGACCCCATTCGTGCGAGAGCACCTGGGCGAGCGTGAACGCACCGAACTTCTTGTACAAGCCCGGGAACAGGTCTTGGTTGTCGAAGTTGACGGTCATGTCGAGCGGGCAATGAAACGCGTTGTGCTGGAAGTCCTTGTATGTGGCCCCGCCGCGGGCGCAGTCGGTGATCGACGACATGTCGGTCTTCGACGTGTAGGCGTTGATGTGGCTCTTCGGGAGCGCCTGGTAGCGGACGCCGTATACGGCCGGCATCTGCTCGGACCAGAAATCCTGGATGTCCCGGATCGACGTCGTGAGGATGCTGTCGTACGGCGCTGCCGGCCGCGGCGCCGTGGCCGGCTGTTGCGCACGAGCCGAATGCACTCCGACCGCGGCGACCGACACGACCAACGTCGCGCCGACGAGCAGCGCCAAGCCTCTTCTGAACACGGGGCCCCTCCCCTGCCGCAAACCGCGACAGTCTGCCAAATCGGAACGGAGGCATCGCGCACAGGGGTCGCTGCTGTACTAGTGGCGATGCCCGAATCGCTCGCGGCCGCCATCGAGCGCGGCGACGTCGACGACCTCGTCCGGCTCGTCGACGCGCTGTGCGAAGCCCGCGAGTGGGACCGACTCGTGGAGCTGCGCGACCGCTGTGAACAGGCCGTGGCGCGCGGGCGTCAGCTGTGGCCCATCGCGGCGCACGCCGAGTACCGCCTCGCCCTCGAGGCACCGGGACGCTTTGCGGCGACGGTGCTGGTCGAGGGCGCGGGGCGCTTCGCCCCCGGCCCCCTGCCCGAGGTGGCGGCGTCGACACACGAATGGGCCGACCTCGCGCCGCACGCCCCGCCCGGACCGGCGGCTGTGCTCGCCGCCCACGAACGTGTTCTCCGGGGCGAGGACCTCACGGATGAGACACTCCCCGGCCCGCCGGTGCTCGACCTGCCCCTCCGTCTCGCCGGCTGGGAGCCCGAGTATCTCCTCGCGCACTACCGGCCCGACGGCGTGGATCTACCCGGGCCGAAGCCGCCCGCGCTCACACCGATCGAGGTGCCGTCGCGGTCGCGTCAGGGCGGCCACGATCCGGCGACGCACGCGCTCCTCGACGCCGTGCGAGCCTGGACGGAGGGCTCGGAAGGACGCGCCGAGGCGACCGTGGTGCGCGGCGACGCGCTGGCCGCGATCACGGCCCTCGGACGCGATCGCGTGCGGATGGCGGAGCTCCCTCCTTCTGCAGCCCTGTGCGCGCTCGCATGGGCGGGCGCGAGCGGTGGAGCGCACGCCCGACGCCCCGGCGCGGCGGCGGGGCGCTTTACCGCGTGGTGGGCGGGCGCGGCGCTCACCGGTCTGCTCGAGGAGTGGCCCGTCGACGCCGCGACGCTCGGGGACGCCTTGACGCGGTTGCGCTGGTACGCGTGGGACAGCGGTGGGACCGCAACCGGATGGCGACTGCACCTCGCGATCGAAGACCCGACGTCCGGCCGCAGCTGGGCCGTCGCTGCCGTCGACAATGCCTGATGGTCGCCGCTCCAAGCTTCGGCTCGGCTTCTGACGCGCGCGTCCGACCCCTAGATTTGGCGACGTGGACGCACTCCGGTTCTTCGGGCTCGCGCGCACCGACGACCCCTGCGTGTGGCAGATGCCCGTCGTGCCGGCGCTGTGCTCGGGGCGCGGCGCCCTGTTCGGGGGATGCGGCCTCGGCGCCGCCATCGAGGCGCTCGAGCGCACGACCGGCCGGCCGCTGGTGTGGGCGACCGCCCAGTACCTCTCGTACGCCCGTCCGCCGTCGGTCGTGGACATCGCCATCACCGAGGTCGTGCGAGGCCACCGCTCCTCCCAGGCGCGTGCTATCGCCCGGGTCGACGGCGAGGAGATCTTCACCGTGAACGGCGCGCTCGGCGCACGAGACTTCCCGCTGTCGGGGTCGTGGGCGATCCGGCCCGACGTGCCGCCGCCGGGTGACAGCCCACCACGTGACCGGCTGCCGCGACACGAGGGA
>DATFPZ010000399.1:0-2347 GCA_035264545.1 Acidimicrobiia bacterium | reverse complement strand
TCCCCTATGAGCATCCGCCACGGCGGCCCCGCTCGCTTTTAGACTGCGCGCTCTCACGACGAAACCCGGTCCTGCGGCCACCCGGATCCGCGCATATCAGTCTGACCGCGCGTCGCGCACCCACCGGACCCGCCGCCCCCCCTTGACCGACAATCGAGCCCGCCCACGCGGGCCCGAGGTGCTGCGCCCCTTGACAAACACACCTCCATATCAGGGGAGCACCCATCAAAGCGAGATGCTTCCAAAACGCTCCGAGAGGTCCATGATGCCGCCCGTCTCGACGCCTTTGAGGCAACAGAAAACCCCATCGTAGCGGGGCTTTCTCGAGGTGGGCGATACTGGCCTCGAACCAGTGACCTCCGCCTGGTCGAGGAACGGGTGCAGCGTCCGCCAACCGCCGGAGTTCTCGCTCAGGCAGCTCTGACCGGTGCCCTGGGCGGTGTGCCCGTTCGCGTCCGGCAGCCTGGTCCAGTCCTCGCCGCCGGCCGTGCGGGGCCTCCACGAAGAGGAAGTCCCACTTGTCGTAGGACGTCCAGAACGTCAGGTTGCCGCCGCCCGCCGGGACCGCTATATCGCGGGTCAGACGCTTGTAGCTGACGTCGGCGATCTGCGAGTAGACGTACTGGTCGCCGCTGTGCGGGTCGAACGGCCCGCCCGGCTTCGACCAGCGCGTCGACGGCCAGCTGTCGAACTGCGGGAAGTCGTCCGGCGCCAGGACGCCGCTCGTGCCGACGAACGACGAGCTGGTGTTCTGGTTGTTCGCGCTCGTGTCGCCGCTGAAGCCCCAGCTCAGGCCCTCGAACGGGTCGCCGACGCCGTCGAAGTCGAACAGGTCGCCGCCATTGGTCCCGTCGTCGCCGATCTGGACGAAGCCGCCGAACCAGTACTGGAGCGTGTCGTTGACGAAGTCGCCGCCGAATACCGAGCCGCGCAGCGGCAGGCAGCGGCGCACATCGACGTCGGGCGGGAGCGGCAGCGGCCGGCACGCGATCTCGTCCTTCGGGTCGAACCACTGCGTCCCGACCGCGGCCGCTCCGGAGGACTGCTTGCCGGCGTTCTTGCCGGTGTAGAGGACGCGGCCCGCGGAACTCGAGCGACTCGTCGAGCGCCAGCCGGTCGGCGTTGCCGCCCGGCGCGCCCGGTCCGGCGCACCACGATGTCGTCGCCCGTGTACCAGATCACCCCGTCGTAGTCGCCAAGCACGCCGATGTGGTCCGGCGCGATGCGCCCGCGGGCGTCGACGTCGTAGACGTCGGCCGCGACCCCGTTCGCCGCCAGCGCGTCCAGGTAGAACTGGAGGTAGTGCGGGCCGGGCGTCTGTGCCGGCGAGATGCCCGAGTAGTCCTCGGTGGCTACCACGAGCACCCGGTGGCCGGTCTCTGACACGGCCTGGCACGTGAACGAGTCGCTCGTCTGGCCGCCGCCCTCGAACCACACCTCGACGCTGTCGCCCGGACTGGTGCCGGTCACGTTGCCGCGCAGCTCGTGGTAGTAGACGTCCGCGGGCGCGTAGCGGTCGCCGCCTCCCCATTCCGAGGTCGGTGCGCTGTGCACCGCGCCGCCGTTGATGCGGTACTTCAGCGTGACCGCGCCGAGGCTGCGCTTCGCGAGCACCTGCACCGGCTGCGGGTCGCCGTAGGAGTAGTCGAACTCGAAGTCGACTCCTCCTGGATCAGCGCCTCGTCGTCGGGGAAGACGAAGCCGCAGCCCGTGCAGCCCTCCGACAGCTCCGGCGTCCACGCCAGCGTGCTCCTCGCCGCGTGGGCGTAGTCGGTCGTCTCGCCGTTCGTGACGTAGAGCACGTCGGAGCGAGCCCCGGGTGGAGGTCGGCGATCGCCGGCTCGTCCGGGTTGCCGGACAGCGCGAAGTAGATCGGGTCGTCGGCCGTCGGCGTCGACACGTGCCAGCCATCCGGATACAGCAGCCACTGGGCGTTCGAGTGGTAGTTGACCTGGAACGAGAAGTCGACGCGGTCCAGCAGCCCCTTCAGCGCCTCCGTCTCGGCCTCCGAGACCGCCCCGATGCCGCGGTACGTCTGGCTCGAGAAGATCGAGGAGGATCCCTCCTCGTCGTACATGAAGTGGTTGGAGCGGTTGCGGTTCGGGTCGACGTCGTCAGCCGCTTTGATCTCGCCGTTGCCGTCGTTGTCGCGCAGGTTCTTGCGCCACAGGCGTTCGACGTCGAACGTGTACTGGTACCCGGCCCTGTGACCGAGGAGATGAAGCGCCTCGGGATCGCGCAGGTCGGCAGCCACGACCCCGGTGTCGACGCCGACCGCGAGCTGCGCGAGTTCCAGGTCCAGGCGGAGCGCGTCGCCAAGGCGCAGCGCGCGATGGCGCTCGCGCAG
>DATFPZ010000398.1:0-3256 GCA_035264545.1 Acidimicrobiia bacterium | reverse complement strand
GCATTCCTCTGGGTCGAATCGGCCGCGCCGAGGAGATCGCCGACGTCGTCCTCTTCCTGGCGTCGGACGCGGCTCGGTACGTGACAGGGCAGGAGCTCATCGTCGACGGCGGTCTGACGATCAACGGCGCCGTCGGCCACGCCCGTGATTGAGGTCCTTGTCGACGGGCTCGACCATCCGGAAGGGGTCTGCTGGGACCCCTTCGCGGAGGTGCTCTGGGCCGGCGGCGAGGCGGGCCAGCTGTACCGGGTCGACCTCGAAGCTCGAGCGGCAGAGGAGGTCTCCCGGGCTCCCGGCTTCCTCCTCGGGCTCGCCGGCGATGGGCGTGGGCGAGTCGTCCTGTGCTGCTCCGACGAGGGCTCCCTGTGCCTCTTCGACGGCGGCGCCGTGCGCTGGATCGTCGAGAACCGGGCGCCGACGGTGAACCGCCTCGACCTCGAGACGGGAGAGCTCGAGGAGGTGACGCGGCTGCCCGGAACCGTGCCCGACGGCGTGGCATTCACGGCGGGCGGCGGCGTGCTCGTGGCGTGCTACCGACCGGACCGCATCGTCCACATCGACGCCGCCGGTGAGGCCGACATCGTTGCCGAGGATTCGCAGGGCACGCTGCTGGGCGCGCCGACGAACGTCGCCTTCGCGGGTACGAACCGCGACCGCCTCGTCTGCGCGAACCTCGGGCGCTGGCATCTCGCCCTCGTCGAGTCCGAGCTGAGAGGCGCGCCGCTGCACTACCGGGAGACGTGGGCGGCGGACGCGTGAGCCACTTCGTCCCGCGCTACTTCGAGATCGAGCAGTCCCTGCGGGAACGCGCGTCCCTTCTCCACGCCGATTCCCCCCTTCCCTCCGAGGCGCAGCTCTGCGAGGAGTTCGGCGTCTCCCGGATGACGGCGCGGGCCGCCGTTCAGCGGCTGGTGCAGGACGGGCTCGTCTACCGCGTTCCTGGTCGCGGGACATTCGTCGCCGCGTCGCGGGCGAACCGCACGGCAGGCCACATCCTGTCGTTCTCCGACGAGATGAGGCGGAAGGGCCGTACACCCAGCTCACGGCTGATCGAACGCCGTCGGTGCCGCGCAAGCGCCGAGGAGGAGCGGCGACTCGGTGTCCCCGAGATCGTGGTGCTGCGGCGCGTCCGGCTCGCGGATGGCAAGCCCGTCGCCGTCGAGCGCGCCGTGTTCCCGGCGGACCGCGTTGGCGATGCCCTCGACGGCGATCTCGAGCGGCAGTCCGTCTTCCAGACGCTGGTCGCGGCGGGGCTCGTTCCGACGACGGGGACCGCGGCCCTCGCCGCGGAGGCGGCGAGGGCCGAGGACGCGCGCCTGCTCCGCATCCGCAAGGGGGCGCCCCTGCTCGTCGAGCGGCGGCTGATCCATGATCAGGACGGCAAGCCGCTCGAATGGACCGAGAGCCGGTACGTCGGGTCGCGCTACGGGATCGACGTGGAGTTCGACGTGGAACTGCCACGCTAGAGCGGCTCCGACATCGCGACCAGGTGGCGCTTGTGACGGAGCGGCCGAGGATCGACGTCCGCGTGCTCGGCGGACTCGCGCTCAGGATCCACCCGCGCCCGGGGCTGGCTGTGGCCGAAGGCAGGCTGCCGTTCCTCGGGCCCCGCGAGGAGCGAAGCACGAGAATCGCGCTCGCCATGGAGGAGCTGGCATGAGCGGCATCACGAAGCTGCGCGCGGGCGTCGTCGGCACGGGCTTCATCGGTGCCGTCCACGTCGAGGCGCTGCGCCGGCTCGGCGTCGAGGTCGTCGGCGTCGTCGGCTCGTCTCCCGAGCGTGCGCGGGCCAAGACGCTGGCCCCCGTGCTCGAGAGCTACGACGCGCTGCTCGCCGACGACCACGTCGACGTCGTTCACCTGACGACGCCGAACCACCTCCACTACTCGCAGGTCAAGCAGGCGCTCGACGCAGGCAAGCACGTCGTCTGCGAGAAGCCGCTGGCGATCACGTCGGAGGAGTCGGCCGAGCTCG
This sequence comes from Acidimicrobiia bacterium, assembly GCA_035264545.1. Taxonomy (GTDB): domain Bacteria; phylum Actinomycetota; class Acidimicrobiia; order IMCC26256; family JACDBD01; genus JALZAA01. The sequence continues at coordinate 1,281 of DATFPZ010000398.1, read as the reverse complement.
TCGAGCTTGCGGCGGCGAGCGGCCTCGTCCACTGCACCAACTTCAACATCCGCTTCTATCCGCAGGTGCAGCAGGCGCGAGCGCTGGTGGCCGACGGGGCTCTCGGGGAGGTGTGGAACGTCCACGGCGGCTACCTGCAGGACTGGCTGCTGCTGCCGACCGACTGGAACTGGCGCCTCGAGCCCGAGAAGGGCGGCACGCTGCGCGCTGTTGCCGACATCGGCTCGCACTGGCTCGACCTGGTGCAGTTCGTCGTCGGCAGGCGCGTGGAGTCGCTGCTCGCCGACTTGGGGACGGCGATCCACGTCCGCAAGCGACCGGCGCGGGAGATCGAGACGTTTGCCGCGGCCGACGACGTCGAGCGCGTGGACGCGCCGGTGGCGACGGAGGACCTCGCGCACATCCTCCTGCGCTTCGAAGGTGGGGCGCGCGGCTCACTCGTCGTCTCCCAGGTCAGCGCGGGCCGCAAGAACTCCCTTCGCTTCGAGGTCGACGGGTCGCAAGGTGCGCTTGCCTGGGACTCGGAGCGCAACGAGGAGCTCTGGCTCGGCCATCGCGGCAGGCCGAACGAGCACCTGCTCCGCGATCCCGCACTCTTCGCGCGCGATGCCCGCGCTCGCACCGGCCTCCCCGGCGGCCACGCCGAAGGGTTCGCGGAGACGTTCAAGGAGCTCTACCGCACCGTCTACGGCGCCGTGGCGGCGGGCGGGCCGCCGCCCGAACCGGACTATCCGACGTTCGCCGCCGGGCACTGGGAGAACGTCCTCGGCGACGCCGTCGCGCGCAGCAATCGTGAACGACGATGGGTGGAGGTGATCACGTGAAGCTCGGGCTTCTGACTGCGGCGTTTCCGGACCTGACGCTGGGGCAGGTGGCGGAATGGGCGGCGGGTGAGGGCTTCCAGGCACTGGAGATCGCCTGCTGGCCCGCCGGCGGCGGCGAGCGGAGGCGCTACGCCGGCGTGACGCACATCGACGTGGAGAGCCTCGACGCGGACGCCGTCCACGAGGTGATGGGGCGGCATGGGTTGACGATCTCGTCGCTCGCGTACTACCCGAACAACCTCCACCCCGACGACGGCCACCGCGCCGAGGTGAACGGGCATCTGCGGAAGGTGGTCGACGCGGCGGCGCGCCTCGGTGTGCCGACGGTCGGCACGTTCGTCGGGAACGACAAGGACCGTCCGCTGCCGGAGAACCTGGAGCGCTTCCGCGCCGTGTGGCCGGAGCTCGTCGCGCACGCGTCCGATCAGGGCGTGCGGATCGCGATCGAGAACTGCCC
>DATFPZ010000397.1:0-3556 GCA_035264545.1 Acidimicrobiia bacterium | reverse complement strand
GCTGCCGAAGAGCGAGCTCCCCTTCGGCGCCTAGGCTCTCACCTGTGAAGATCGTCGTGGACCGTGATCTGTGCGAGAGCAACGCGGTGTGCATGGACGTCGAGCCGTCCGTGTTCGAGGTGGACGACGACGACGAGCTCCAGATCCTGAACGAGCACCCGGACGAGTCGCTCCGCCCCAAGATGGAGGAAGCCGTCCGCCGCTGCCCCAAGCAGGCCCTCTCGATCGAAGAGGACTGACGCCCGCGCTCAAATGACGCGCTCGCGGCCTTCCCAGTAGGGGTCACGGAGCTTGCGCTTGTAGAGCTTGCCGTTCGGGTCACGCGGCATCTCGACGATGAAGTCGATCGACCGCGGCGTCTTGAAGCGGGCCAGCTTGTCGGCGCAGAAGGCGAGGATCTCGTCGGCGAGCTCTGCGTCGGGCTCGACACCGGCAGCGGGTTCGATGACCGCCTTCACCTCCTCACCCCAGTCCTCGTGTGGGATGCCGAACACGGCGGCATCGCCGACCTTCGGGTGGGTGAGGAGCACGCTCTCGATCTCGGCCGGGTAGATGTTGGCGCCGCCCGAGATGATCATGTCCGACTTGCGGTCCCGCAGGAACAGCCAGCCGTCCTCGTCGAGATAGCCGACGTCTCCGACGGTGAAGTACTTCCCGCGGCGGTTCGCCTGGGTCTTCTCCTTGTCCTTGTAGTACTCGAAGTTGCCGGTCTGCATCGACATGTACACGGTGCCGATCTCGCCCTGCGGCACCTCGTCGCCGGCGTCGTCGAGCACGACGACCTCCGAGATGGGCCACGGCTGCCCGACCGTGCCCGGCTTCTTCAACCACTCCTCGGCGAACACGATCGTCCCGCCGCCCTCGCTGGCCGCGTAGTACTCGTCGATGACCGGCCCCCACCACTCGATCATCTGGCGCTTGATCTCCGGCGGGCACGGCGCCGCGGCATGCACCATGTGGCGCAGCGACGACATGTCGTACTTCGCCTTCACGTCATCAGGCAGCGCGAGCAAACGATGGAACTGCGTCGGCACCATGTGGCTGTTCGTGACGCCGTACTTCTCGATGAGCTGCAGCATGCGCTCCGGCGTCCACTTGTCCATGAGCACGACGGTGTGGCCGGCGTGCAGCGCGCCCCCCGCGAACACGAGCACCGCCGTGTGGTACAGCGGCGAGCCGGTGATGTGGACGTTGTCGTCATGCGGCTGGAGCCCGAAGAGGAACAGCATCCCCGAGAAGCCGATGACGCCGTCCTCTGGCGCCGCCCCGGGCAACGGTCGACGCACACCCTTCGGCTTCCCCGTCGTGCCCGACGTGTAGTTCATCACCGCGCCCGTCGTGCGGTCCTCGGGCATGGTCGTGGGTTGGCCGGCCTTGAGGTCGTCGTAGGGCCGGAAGCCTGGGATGTCGCCGACGGCGAAGCGTTGCTCCTTCGGGAAGCGGATCTCGTCGGCGGCCGCCGAGCACTCGTCGGCGAACCGCTCGTGCCCGACGAACGCCTTCGCTTCGGAGTCCTGGACGATGTAGGCGATCTCGGGCCCGACGAGGTGGGTGTTGATCGGCACGAGGTAGAAGCCGGCTTGGAGCGCGGCGAGATAGAGCTCGAACACCTCGACGCTGTTCGGGAGCACCATTGCCACCGCGTCGCCCGGCTCGAGGCCCGCGGCGCGCAGGCCGTGCACGACCTGGTTGCTCGACGCGAGCAGCTCGCCCGCTCGCACCTCGCGCTCGTCGGGGTCGACGAGCGCGAGCTTCTCGGGATCTTCCTGGGCGATGCTCCAGAATCCGAGCTCGGCCATTACAGGGCACTCCTTACTGCTTCGTCTTCGCGCTCGCTCGTCGCGAGCTTCTTGGCGGCGCGGTAGTCGGGCTTCCCGACCGGCGTGCGCGGGATCGTGTCGGCCAGCGCGAGCTGGCGCGGCAGCTTGTAGGCAGCGAGCTTGCCGCGCGAGTGGGCCTGGAGCTCTTCGAGCGACGGCTCCGCGCCCGGTCGCGGTTGGACGATGGTGGCCACGCGTTCGACGTACCGGTCATCGGGGACGCCAACCACGACGGCGTCGAAGACGTCCGGGTGCGACTTCAGCACCGCCTCGACCTCCTCGGGGTACACCTTCTCGCCGCCGCTGTTGATGCACACGGAGCCCCGACCGAGCAGGGTGATGGTGCCGTCGGCCTCGACGACGGCGAAGTCGCCGGGAACGACCCAGCGCGCGCCGTCGGCGGCGGTCACGAACGTGGCCGCGGTCTTCTCGTCGTCCTTGTAGTAGCCGAGCGGGATGTGCCCGCGGCGGGCCAGGCGGCCGACGACCCCTGAGCCGGGCACGACCGGGCGCAGGTCGTCGTCGAGCACGGTCATGAATTCGCCCATGGTGAAGCGTGGGCCGGCCGCCGGTCCGTCGGTGTCGAACACGGTGCCGCTGGCTCCGGTCTCGGACGCGCCGAAGCTGTCGATGACCATGGCGTTCGGGAGCTGGGTGCGCAGCTGCTCCTTGACGGCGGCGGAGAGGATCGCCCCGCCCGACCCGACGATGATCACCGACGACGTGTCGTACGTCGCCCCGGGCGCGGCGAGCGCTTCGGCGAGCGGACGACCCATCGCGTCGCCGACGACCATCACCGAGTTGCAGCGCTCCCGTTCGACCGTGCGCCAGATGCGGTCGGGGTCGAAGTGGCGGCCGCAGTTGAGGACCACGGTGCCGCCGCCGAAGAAGTTGATGAAGGCCATCCACTGGCCGCCGCCGTGCATCATCGGCGCGTTCACCATGGGGATGGCGCGGGCCTCCTCGGCCGGGATCCGGTCGGCGAGCTCCTCCGGTTTCGTGATCGGCGGCTGCCCGAAGCCACCGCCGCCGAGGGCGGCGAAGAAGATGTCCTCCGACCGCCACATGACCCCCTTCGGGACGCCGGTGGTGCCGCCCGTATAGAGGAGGTACAGGTCGTCGGGGGAGCGGGGCTCGAAGTCACGCGCCGGCGATGCCGCCGCCAGCGCGTCCTCGTAGGCGACGGCGTCCGTCGGCGTCAGAGCTTCCCCGTCGGTGCCGTCCTCGAGGACAACGGCATGACGGAGCTTCGGGAGGTCGGCGCGGATCGCGCTCACCACCGGCGCGAACGAGCGTTCGAAGACCGCCGCCACCGCGTCGGAGTTGTCGAGGATGTATCGCGCCTCGTCGGCGACGTAGCGGTAGTTCACGTTCACGGGGACGGCCCGCGCCTTGTAGCTGCCCAGCATGGCCTCGACCCACTCGGCGCGGTCCCACGAGTAGATGGCGACCTTGTCGCCCGGCTCCACGCCATGGTCGAGGAAATGATGGGCGAAGCGGTTGGCCCGCTCGTCGAGGTGTGCGTAGGTGAGGCGGCGGTCGCCGGCGACGAGCGCCGGCCGGTCGGGGATTGCGTCTGCGACGATCTCGTAGAGGTCGGCGAGGTTGAACTCCATGCGGGAGCAAAGTAGAACACGTTCTGATCGCGGGCGGCAACCGCGTGCGATCCTGGGAGGGTCTATGGCGCGCATCAGGGTGCCCGAGGGCGACGGACCGGAGATCGCTCGGGTCTGGTC
>DATFPZ010000396.1:0-5059 GCA_035264545.1 Acidimicrobiia bacterium | reverse complement strand
CGGCCATCGTTTTGAGCTCGGCTCGCAGCGCCGGGTCGCCCCCCACGACTGGAAGGATACGAGGAATGGGTTTCCTCACGGGCCGGCTGATGCGCACGTTGCGTCCCGGCGTCGCCGCCACGCTCGGTCTGGGGAGCGAGTACCGGCGCTACTGGGAGGAATCGAACGAGCGCGCCCGCCACGCGGACGGGCCGTTGTGGGTGGCAGTGGGAGACTCGACCGCGCAGGGCATCGGCGCGTCGGCGCCCGAACGGGGCTACGTCGGTCAGCTCCTCGTGCGGCTGCGGGCCGAGGAGCGACGCCCGTGGCGGGTGGTCAACCTCTCCGTGACCGGCGCGCGCGTCGCCGATGTCGTGCGGGAGCAGGTGCCGCGCATCAACGAGGCGGGTGAGCCCGAGCTGGTGACCTGCGCGGCGGGCGCCAACGACGTGATCCGCCTCGGATTTCGACGCGTCGCCGAGGCCCTTCGGGATCTGATCCGTGCGTTACCGCCGCGCGCCGTGCTGGCGACCATCCCGCAGGGGTTGCTGCCGGGCCGCACGCGCGAGCTGAACGAGATCATCCGAGCCGATGCACCGGCGGCCGGGCTCCGGATCGCCGACGCCTGGGGACGCACCGGACCGCCGTGGCAAGGGAAGTATGCGGCCGACGACTTCCATCCCAACGACACCGGGTACGGCGAATGGTGCGCGGCGTTCGCCGAGGCGATCGGTCTCGACGGCTCGTAGGCTTCGTCGCTGATGGACGCCTCCGAGTACCAGGCGCGAGGCATCTATGACCCGAAGGCGCCGAACGCCGCCGACCGTCTCGCGCTGCTCGACTGGCTCTCCGACCGAGGGCTCAGCATCGAGCAGATGGCCGAAGCCGCCGCTGCCGGTCGCCTCACGGCGGTCGCCGGCGACCTCGCGCTCCGGCCCGGAGAACGGCTCACCATGCGCGAGGTGGCGGAGAGCACCGGGCTGACTGTCGAGCAGGTCCGACAACTGAGTCTGACCATCGGGCTCCCGGTCGAGGACGTCGACGAGCGCATCTACACGCCCGGCGACGTCAGCGTGTTCAAGCTGTTCAGCGAGACGACGACACTCTTCCCCGAGCGGTCGCTCATGCAGTTCGTGCGCGTGCTCGGGTCGTCACTGGCGCGAATTGCGGACGCCGCGGTGTCGTTGTTCCTCGCCGACGTCGAGACTCCGATCACCGACGCGCGGGCGGGCGAGCTCGCGCTGGCGCGTGCGCAACTCGACGCGATCAGCGCATTGAATCTGTTGACCGAGCACTTGGAAACGCTGTTCCGGGCGCACATGGAGCTCGCCGTGCGGCGGAACACGGCAGCACGTATCGAGGCGAGCTCGAAGATCACGGTGTACGTGGCCGTCGGATTCGTCGACCTGGTCGGATTCACCCCTCTCTCGCAGCGGTTGCCCGTTCGCGAGCTCCATTCGATCGTCGACGAATTCGAAGGGTCGGCGTACGACATCGTGACATCGCACCGTGGGCGCGTCGTGAAGCTGATCGGTGACGAAGTGATGTTCGTCGCGTTGGAGCCCCAGGACGCCTGCGAGATCGCACTCGCGCTCGTCGATCGCTTCGCGGAATCAGAGTCGAATGTGACCCCGCGAGGTGGGCTCGCGGTCGGGGAGATCTTGAGTCGAGGCGGCGACTACTACGGGCCGGTGGTGAACCTGGCGTCGAGAATGGCCGACCTGGCTGTCCCCAACGAGATCCTGGTGACCGCCGACCTGCGCGAGCGCGCCGAGACCGCGCAAGCACCGTTGACGTTCGACCCCGCGGGACGACGCCTGCTGAAAGGCTTCGACGAGCCCATCGAGCTCTTCGCCTTGCGTCGGTCCTGACTACGACGCGCGGCGTTGGTCGGCGGTGTCCGCCGTCGACGCCGCACCGGTTCGACTGATCCGTGACGCCGAAGGGCGACGATCGATGCGCCGGCGAGAACGTGCCGCCTCGAGGCGCATGTTCTCCGCCTGTTGCACCCTGAACCGCTTGAAGGTCGTCAACGCGAAGCCGACGACGGCGCCGACGAACACGACGGCGGCCAGCGTCAAGAGCGGCGAAGACAGCGAGGGCCCCGCAACCGCCGCGAGCAGGACAAGGACGAACGGTCCGATGAGCGCGGCGGCGGCGAAGATCACCGGACCTTGGCGGAGGTCGTCGGGGACCTCGTTCAGTCGGTCTTCGATCTGTTCGAGCATGTTCACTACAGCATCCCTTCAGGCACAGATGTTTCGCCTACCCAGGACTCGCGGGTCCCCAACATCGGCCTGACAGGGGCGTCAGATACATTGACGGCTCCGCGGCGATGGCGGCTTTGCTGACCGTCGCCGCAGAGCCGGAGCCTGCGACGGCGACCAGGAGGATCCATGGAGCGGCCTGACTGGGGCCACACTACCGACCTGGATGACGTCTCCGGTCGCGCGGCCATCGCCGGTGTCGGCGAGAGCGCGTACACGAAGGCGTCGGGGCGCACCGCCCGCGAGATCGGCGCCGAGGCGGCCGAGCGGGCCATCGCCGACGCCGGGCTCGAGCCGTCGGACATCGACGGCCTGACCTGGAACCGGGCCTTCGCCGACTTCGACGCCGCCGCGTTCCACGAGCACTTCGGCACCAGCCAAGACCTGTGGACATCGCAGTGGGGCGGCGGCATGACGTGGGCGGGCACCGCTCCGCACCTGGCGGCGAAGGCCATCGAGGCCGGGAAGGCGACGCACGTGCTCAACGTGTTCGCCGTGGCGTGGGCGACGCAGCGAGGTTCGATGACGGGTGGACCCGGGGAGACGCACGCGGCGCAGCCGCTGAAGCAGAACCTGGAGGTGCCGTTCGGCTTCTTTCCCCAGCCCGTGTACTTCGCCACGATCATGCGGCGTCACATGCTCGAGTTCGGCACGACCGAGGAGCAGTTCGGCGCGATCGCGGTCGCGAGCCGGCGGCACGCCAACCTGCATCCCGACGCCGTCATGCACGACAAGCTGATGACCCTGGAGGATTACCTGGCCTCCCCGCTGCTCGCCGACCCGCTGCGCATGTTCGACTCGTGCTTGATCTCCGACGGCGGGGCGGCGTTCGTGACGACGTCGATCGACCGGGCCCGCGACCTTCGCCAGCCACCGGCCGTAGTGGCCGGAGTGGGGGAGGGCACCGCGACGTCGGGCGGGCACTGGAGCCAGCAGCGCGCCTTCACGTCGACCCCGCAGGTGTTCGCGGCGCCGCCGGCGTTCAAGATGGCCGGGCTCGAGCCGGCCGACGTCGACGTGCTGACCGTGTACGACCCGTTCACGGTCGTGTCGATGATGCAGATCGAGGACATGGGGTTCTGCCCGAAGGGCGAAGCCGGGGTGCTCGCCGAGGAGGGCGGCCTGGCGCACGACTCGGGCCGGCTGGCCTTCAACACGCACGGCGGGTTGCTCAGCCACGCCTACGTGCTCGGCATCGCCCACGTCGTCGAGGTCGTGAAGCAACTGCGCGGCACGGCGCCGGCGCAGGTACCGGGCTGCGAGGTGGGCGTCTACGGCGGGTACACGGGCGGCAACGCCTCGACGCTGATCCTGCGAACGGACGGGTGAGCACGCGATGGCGCTGAAGCGAGACGACTTCCCGCTGCCCGACCTGACCGACGAGCGCACGGCCGAATACTTCGCCGGCGCCGCCCGCGGCGAGTTGGTGCTCCCAAGATGCGACTCGTGCAACCGGCTCGTGTGGTACCCGGAGGAGGAGTGCCCGCACTGCGGCGCCCGCTCGTTCACATGGACCCGCGTGAGCGGCCGGGGTCGAGTGTTCACGTGGACGGTCGTGCGGCGGGCGTTCCTGCCCGCGTTCGAGGAGATGGTGCCGTTCGTGACCGCGCTCGTGTCCCTCGAGGAGGACCCGGGGGTGCGCATCGTGAGCTACATCGCCGACTGTGAGCCGGACTCGCTCGCAGCCGACCTCCCGGTCGAGGTGGTGTTCCGGCCGTTGCAGTTCCCGACCGTGCCCGACCGGAGCGTGCCCGTTCCGATGTTCGTGCCGGCCGCGCTCGAGCGGGGGGCAGCATGATCTACGAGGGTCTCCGGGTCGTCGATGCCTCCCGCGGGATCGCGGGCGGCTACTGCTCGAAGCTCCTGACGGATCTCGGCGCTGACGTCGTCAAGCTCGAGCCACCCGAGGGCGATCCGCTCCGCCGGTACTCGGCGACGGACTCCGTCGGCAAGGACGGCAACCCCGACGGGGTGCTCTTCCGCTATCTGCACACGTCGCAGCGCAGTGTGATCGTCGAGGACCAGTCCCGCCTGCGGGCGTGGGTCGACGCCGCCGACGTCGTGATCGAGAGCTTCGTCCCCGGTCAGGCCGAAGCCCTCGACATCGTCGGGGTCGCGCCGGTCACCGTGTCGATCTCGACGTTCGGGCGCGGCGGTCCCGACTCGGAGCTCTCCCTGCCCGAAGAGGTGCTCCAGGCGCGTTCCGGATCACTCTCGAACCACGGGCACATGCACCGTCCGCCGCTCACCGTCGGCGGGCAGCTCGGCCAGTACGTGACCGGCGCCTTCGCCGCCCTGGGCGCGGTCAGCGCGTGGTGGCGAGCCAGCCGCACCGGCGAGCGCGAGCACGTCGACGTGTCGATGCTCGAGGCCATGCAGTACACGCTCGTGACCGTGCCGACGCTCATGGCCCGCTTCCCGGGCGGGCGCGCCGGCGCCTTCCGGTGGGTGATGCTCCCGGGCAACGAGCCGACCGGCGACGACAGATACGTCGGGATCACCACCGTCACGAAACAGCAGTGGCTGTCGCTCCTGCACATCATCGGGCGCGACGACTTCGCCGGCGACGAGGAGCTCGCGACGATGCTCGGCCGGTTCCGGCGTGCGCACGAGGTCAACGACATGATCCGCGGCTGGACCATGCAGCACAGCGCCGACGAGGTCGTCGAACTGTGCGCCGAGGGTCGGGTACCGGCGGCGGTGGTCGGCAACGGACAGCTCCTCCCGTCGTTCGCTCAGCTCGCCGAGCGTGACGCATTCGTGGAGCAGCCCGGCGCCGGTTTCCTGCGCCCACGCGCGCCGTTCCGGTTCTC
>DATFPZ010000395.1:0-13401 GCA_035264545.1 Acidimicrobiia bacterium | reverse complement strand
CGCGCCGGATGTGCTGCTCACGCGTCTGCAGGGCGAGGCGCAAGGCCGGCCGGCCGGCGGCGTCGATCGAGACGCCGACGAGCCGGCCCGGCATCGAGCGCTTGTGCTCGTCCCGGGTTGCGAAGAACGCCGCGTGCGGGCCGCCGAAGCCGAGCGGCACCCCGAAGCGCTGCGACGACCCGACGACGGCATCGGCGCCCATCTCCCCCGGCGGCGTCAACAGGACCAGGGCGAGGAGGTCGCTCGCGACACCGACGAGCGCGCCTTGCGCGTGGAGCTGCTCGATCACCGGGCGCGGGTCGCGCACCGCACCGCTGCTCCCCGGGTACTGCAGCAGCGCGCCGAACACGCCGGCTTCGGCGATACCGGCGCCCGGTTCCACGACGACCACGTCCACCCCGATCGGCTCGGCCCGGGTCCGGACCACGTCGATCGTCTGCGGGTGGCAGTCGGCATCGACGACGAACGTCTCGCCCGCGTTCGGGTTGAGCCGCCGGAACATCGCCATCGCCTCACCGGCGGCGGTCGCTTCGTCGAGCAGAGAGGCGTTGGCGATCTCCATTCCTGTGAGGTCGCTCACCATGGTCTGGAAGTTGAGCAATGCTTCGAGCCGTCCCTGCGAGATCTCGGGCTGGTACGGCGTGTACGCCGTGTACCAGGCGGGATCCTCCAAGACGTTGCGGAGGATGACCGGCGGCGTGACGGTGTCTGAGTACCCCATGCCGATGAGCGAGGTGAAGACGTCGTTGCGCTGCGCGAGGTCGTGGAGCCGCGTGACGGCGTCGGTTTCACTCCGCGCCGGCGGTACGCGCAGCGGCTCGCGTTCGCGAATGCTCTCCGGGACGGCCCGGTCGATCAGCTCCTCGAGCGACGACAGGCCCAGCGCGTCGAGCATGCGCGCCTGCTCGCCGTCGTCGGGGCCCACATGGCGGCCGACAAAGCGGTCCGGCGCCTCCAGGTCTGCAAGGGAGTGCTCGGGTGCCATCGGCTCCTCCGGTTCGTCGTTCGGCGTGTCTCCACACCGCGCCGGTCTGCGGTGGCCACCGCCTTGGTGGCCGTTCCCCGCTCTGTCCCGGAACCTGAGAGATTCACCCGGCCGGTACGGGCCGGGCTTTCCCCGTCGGTGAGGTCCGACTCGCCGACTTCCTTACGGCGGACCGGGCCTGCTCTCCAGAGGCGCCTCGCCCGAGCGGTCCGTTCGCCTGAGAGTTTCCGGGGAAGGTTGCTCCTTCGGCTCCCCCGGCCCGCCAGCAGCGCGTCGGAGGTCTCTCCCGCTCGGGTTCGACGGCGTTTCCGCGAGGTTAGTTCCTTGGATTGTCGCCGTCGCAGGCTCCGGCTTTGCGGCGACGGTCGGCAAAGCCGCCGTCGCCGCGGCCGCGCCGTACGAACGGTGGCCTCGTGACGGTCGCCGCCGCCGGCCGGCCGCGGATGTCGACCGTGACCGAGGCCCCCTCGTCGAGGTCGGGCCGGAGGAATGCGAGGGCGATGCCTCGTTCGAGCACGGGCGAGAAGTTGCCGCTCGTCACCTCACCCACGCGCTCCTCCCCCATCTGCACGGCGTAGCCGGTGCGGGGAATCTGGCGCCCGTCGAGCACGAGGCCGCGCAGCCGGCGGTGGATACCGCGGTCGCGCTCGGCGACCAGCGGGCCCCGGCCGCGGAAATCGCCCTTGTCGAACCGGACGACCCACGACAGTCCCGCCTGGAGCGGCGTGATGCCGGGGCCGAGCTCGTGCCCGTGGAGGGGAAGGCCGGCCTCCAGCCGGAGGGTGTCGCGGGCGCCGAGGCCGGCCGGGCGGATGCCGGCATCGAGGAGGAGGCGCCAGCACGCCGGCGCGACGGACGCGGGCACGTGGAGCTCGACGCCGTCCTCGCCGGTGTAGCCGGTGCCGGCGACCCAACCGGGTTCGCCGTCAAAGGCGGCTGGCTGTACCGCGAACCGGGGAACGTCGGCCCACCCCGCCTGCAGGGCGCCGAGCTCCTTGCGGGCGACCGGACCCTGGACCGCGATCACGGCTCGGCTCGCAGTGACGTCAGCGACCGTGCACTCGCCACCGGCATGACGGCGGGACGCGTCCTCCAGTGCGGCGAGCAACGGCGCGGTGTTGGACGCGTTCGGCATCACCAGGAACTCGCCGTCGCCGACCCACCACACGATGATGTCGTCGACGACGTGCGCGTCGTCCGGGTCGAGCAGGTGCGTGTACTGCGCGCGTCCCGGCTCGATGCGCGCCAGATCGTTCGTGAACGCCCATTGCAACATGTCGAAGGCGCCCGACCCTGCGACACGCACGGACCCGAGATGCGAGACGTCGAACGCGACCGCATGGTCGCGACAGGCGCGGTGCTCCTCGAGCACGCTGACGTACTGGATCGGCATCTCCCAGCCGCCGAACGGCGCCATGCGCGCGCCGAGCGCTCGGTGTTCGGCATCGAGCGGGCTGTGACGCAGCGCCGCGGTCTCTGGCATGAAACCTCCGTGGTGCCGTCGCAAGCTCCGGCACCTGCGGCGACGGTCGGCAAAGCCGCCATCGCCGCGGGCGGCGAGCCTAGGCGGCGGACTTCGCGCTCAGGCCGACTCGGCTTCCGGGCCGGCGCGCCCCCGGGTCGAATGGGCGACGCCGGCGGGACCATCGACGTCGAAGCGCAACGGCGCGCCTTCGCCGAGCTGCTCGCTGAGCTGTGACGGCGGCTCGAGCCCGTACTTCACGAGCAGGTGCAGGTAGTCGCGCTGGTACAGCACCTTGATCCGGATCTCGGGGTGCAGCTCGCGGAGCCGGCGGGCCTTGCGGTTCTTCTTGGTGACGAGCTTCTGGTTGAGCGTCGTGATCTCGATGTAGAGGTCGTACGCCGGCAGGTAGAAATCGGGGCTGAACGCCTGGGCCGGACGGCCGTCTCGATCGCGTTCCAGCGTGAACGTGCGCGGCTCGTACTCCCATTCGATGCCGTAGAAGTCGAGGAGCTTGGCGAACTGACGCTCGGAGTTGTGAGCGAAACGAACGACCTCGTGTGGGAGCGTCGCCTCGCTCATGGCACCTGCCCGTCAGCCGCCCTCGGCGGCCGGTGAGCTGCCCGCCGGGTGGGCAGCTCGCGCCGGGGCGTCGTCGGGGGCGGCGTCGCCGAGATCGTGGATGCTCGCCTCGAGCTCGTCGACCACCTGCCCGAGCGACACGATGTTCAGCACGCCCTGCCCCTGGCGCACGACGTCGACGAGGTCCTCGCCCGTTCGGACGAGCACCGAGTTCGTGCCGTTGAGCACGAGGCTCGCCGACGCCCAGTCGTCACCGAAGTCGCCGCGGATGTACTCGATCGCCTTCCGGGCGGCCTGGAGCTTCACGCCCGAGTCCAGGAGGTTCTTGATCACCTTGAGCCGCACGAGGTCGCGGTAGGAATACCGCCGCTGCGTGCCGCTGCCCCGCGCATCCGCCAGCGACGGGCGCACGAGGTCGGTGCGGGCCCAGTAGTCGAGCTGCCGGTACGAGATGCCCACGATCTTGCACACTTGCGGCCCTCGGAAGCCGATCTCGTCGCCACCCTCACGGCCCGCCAGCGCCGCGTCCAGCGACCCTTGCTCGAGGCGCGGGACGCCTCCGTTCGAACCGCCGCGGCTGGCTTTGCCCTCGGTCGTGCGCTGACTCATGGGACGCTCCGTCTCGGGCGCGGGCGCCGGTTCGACCCGCGAAGTGACACGCCGGTAGTTACGCCCGTGTGACGCTACCCGCCGCCGGAGGGCTGGTCAACGTCCTCGGCTCCCCTCCCCCGGAGGGGCCGGCTACTGGGCGAAGTCCTCGGGCCGGACCTGGTCGAGGAACTCCCGGAATTGCTCGATTTGCTCTTCTTCCTCGTCGTTCTCGAAGAGCACACCGGCCTCCTCGAGGACCGCCTCGTCGGCGAAGATCGGGACGGCGTCCTCGTACCGGACTGCGAGCGCGATCGCGTCCGAGGGCCGCGAGGAGATGCGATAGGCGTTGCCGTTCCCCGCCAGCTCGATCTCGGCGTAGAAGGTGCCGTCGTGGAGCTCGGTGATCACGACCTGCTGCAGCCGCATCGACATGTCGTCGAGGACGGTCTTGAAGAGATCATGGGTCATGGGCCGGGGGGTCTCCATGCCCTGGAGGGCATACACGATGGCCGTCGCCTCCGGCGGCCCGATGAAGATCGGCAGGTACCGCTGTCCCTCGTCCTCGCGCAGCAGCACGATCGGCTGGTTCGTGGGAACCTCGACTCGTACTCCCACCAGCGACAGACGGATCACGCGGTGCCTCCGTAGATCCGGGGAGACCTCAACTTACCACCCACCTTCACGAGCGGAGCGACGCTGGATGCCGGCGGCCGGGCGCCGCGCCCGCCCGTAGAGGGCGTCGACGTACGCCGCGGGCCGGTCGAGCACGACGCTCCGGTCAGCCTCGACGATGTACGGAACGTTTCGATACAGGTCTGCGCGGTGCAGGCCGTAACCGAGCACGAACACGTCGTCGATCTCCGCTCCCACGTAGCGGACGGTCAGGGGAACGATGCGTCGTACGGGCCGGTCCAGCAATGTACAGACGTCGAGGGAACGCGGCGAACGCCCGCGAACGTGCGACAGCAGGTACGCGAGAGTGAGGCCGGTGTCGACCAGATCTTCCACGATGACGACGTCGCGATCTTCGACATCGACGTCGAGGTCCTTGAGGATCCGGACGCGGCCCGAGTCGGGGGCGTACCGCGAGATCGCGAGAAAGTCGACGGTGACGTCGATATCGGTGATGGCGCGCACCAGGTCGGCGAGGAAGATCAGGGCTCCCTTCAGCACGCCGACGAGTACGACACCGTCGGGATGATCGCGGGTGATTCGACCGGCGATGCGCTCGACGTGCGCGCCGATGGCTCGCTCGTCGACGAGAACGGTCGGCGGCGGTTCTCCCCTGGTCTGCGTCGCTCCGGTCACTCGCTGAGCGAGTCGCGGACGGCGTGGACGAGCAACGCCGACCGCAACGCACGCCCGAGCCGGGACAGCGACGCCAGCTCCTGTTGGGCCTTGGCGCGGGCTTCGGGGTTCCGCTGCCGGATGTACTGCTGCATCACCTGTTCGAACAGGCCGGCCTCGCGTTCGGCGAAGTGCTTGTACATGCGGAGGTGCCGGGCGCTGATCCCGTGCGCGTAGAAGCCGGCGGCGGCCGAGGCGATCGCCTGACCTTCGTCGTCGAAGAGCGCGTCACGGCCGTTGTACGCGACGGGCTCGAGCAAGCCGAACGACTCGAGCTCGTTCAGCTGCCAGTCCTCGAGGCCGGCGGACCGCGCGAGCTCCCGGCGCGTCAGGCCGTCTTTGCCGCCGGTGGGCGCCGCGTCGTCGGGCGCGTCCGGAGGCGTCTCGTCGGCAGGCGCGCGGCGCTCCTCCTGTTCTCGCGGCGGCGTGCGCTCGGCCTTCTCTCGGGGGGGCGTGTGATCGTCCATGCGCGCCCGGTCTCCGTTCTCGGCGGTCGGGGCGAGCTCCTCGTCGTCGGGCGATGCCGGAATCGGGTCGCCGAGCGGAAGCTGCGGCGCCAGGTCCTGGGCGCGCCGCGCCTGGCGGGACGGAACGCGACGTCCTCTCGGCTTCTGGCGCGCGATTGAGCGCACCGGTGCCGGTTGCTCCTCGCCCATGCGGTCGAGTCGCTCCTTGATGACCTTCAGCGGGAGGAAGTTCTCCTTCTGCTGGTGGAGGATCCAGCGGAGTCGCGAGACGTCCGACTCGTAGAACTTGCGGTACCCCGACGGGGTGCGCTCCGGGTCGATGAGGCCCTGGCTCTCGAGGAATCGAATCTTCGAGATCGTGACGTCCGCGAACTCCTCGCGGAGGATGTTGAGGACCTCGCCGATCGACAGATGCGACGGATCATCCGCCGCGCTGCGACTCGGGTTCATGCTCACGCGTGCTCCTCGAGGCCGCCGAGCATGAACAGGAGCACGAACCGTCCCACTTGGAGCTCGTCGAGGTGTCGGAGCGTGGCGGTCTCGATCCGCTCGTGGTTCACGTAGGTGCCGTTCAGCGAGCCGGCGTCGCTCACCTCGTAGCCGTCGCGGTCGTGGCGGATCACGGCGTGGCGACGCGAGACCGTGATGTCGTCGAGGAAGATGTCCGAGTCCGGGTGCCGGCCCACCGTCGTGGTCTCACGTTCGAGGGAGAAGCGGCTCCCGGCGTTCGGGCCCCGCCGGACGACGACGACGCCCATGCCGGCCGGGAGCTCGGCGAGCAACGCCCCCATCTCGTCGTCGAGCTCGTGGCGGTCCTCGATGGCGAGGGTGGCCGTGGTCTCGTCCTCGGTGCTCGCCAGCGGCGCGCCGCAGGACGAGCAGAAGTTGGCGCCCGCCTCGTTCTCGTGCC
Organism: Acidimicrobiia bacterium; assembly: GCA_035264545.1. Lineage (GTDB taxonomy): Bacteria > Actinomycetota > Acidimicrobiia > IMCC26256 > JACDBD01 > JALZAA01. Next base: position 7,057 of record DATFPZ010000395.1, on the reverse strand, counting down.
CGCACCGCGCACAAATCACCCTGCAAAGGGTACTGCCGCCTGGGCCGTTGCGCCCCGGCGACCAGGACGACTGCGGGCTACTGCTCCTCGACGAGGCGACGGTAGGCGGCGGCGTCGAGCAGGGTTTCGACCTGCGCGGCGTCCGACATCTCGATCACGAAGATCCACCCGTCCCCGTACGGATCCTGATTCAGCTGCTCGGGGGTTGATTCCAACCCGGCATTGACGTCGACGACCGTCCCGCTGACCGGCGCGTAGATGTCCGAGACCGACTTCGTCGACTCGACCTCGGCGATGCTGCTCATGGCGCTCACGTCGGCGCCGACGTCCGGGAGCTGCACGAACACGACGTCACCGAGCGCGTCCTGGGCGAAGTCCGTGATCCCCACCCGGCCGCGTCCGTCCTCCAGTGCGACCCACTCGTGCTCTTTCGTGTACCGAAGCTGATCGGGGAACTCCATGCTCTTCTCTCTTCAAGACCAAAGGACCGGCAGATCGTAGGCGGACACAGGACGGCCGTCCGCAGCGAGGCTCGCCGCGTGAGCGGCGAGACGAGGGGTCGCCGACGACGCCTCTGTGAAGCGAAGGAGGAGGCGATCCCCTCGTTTCGCCGCCCAAACCGCTAGCGCAACACCTGGCGGATGCGGCGGGCGTACTCCTGGGCGAGCTGCCGGGCGTTCTGGTCGCTCTCCCCTTCGGCCCACACGTGGGTCAACGCTTCCTCGGGATCGGGGAGGACGAGGGCCCAGCCGTCGGGATGCAGCACCTTGACCCCGTCCACGAGCACGACGTCGCGCGCGCCGGCTCGCTCGACCATCTCACGCATGACGGCTCCCTTGCGCTCCCACGGTGTCGCCACGGTCTCGTGGGCGACGTGCAGGCGCGGGAGGAGCTTGACGACCGACGAGAGGGTTCGGCCGGTGCCGGCAAGGAGGTCCAGCAGCTTGACGAGCGTCGCGGTGGCATCGAACGCGGGCATGAAGTCGGGCCAGATGAACCCGCCGTCCTGCGAGGCGGCGAAGTCGACGCCGCCAGCCGACGCCACCTCCATGAGATGCGGCGCCGACAACTTCGTCCACGTGATGGTGGCGCCGCGCTCCCTCGCGATGCGTTCGGCCTCCCGGGTCACGGATACCGGCAGCGCGACGCGGGCGTCCGCCTTCGCCTCGGTCACCAGCGTCAGGAGCGCGAGCAGCGCCTGGTCGTTGTCGAGCGCGTGGCCTTCGTCGTCGATGATCGTGGCGGTCTCCCCGTCGGGGTCCATGACGACGCCGAGCTGACTGCCGGACGCTCTGACCAGCTCGGAGAGCCGCGAAACGCGCGCAGACCGTTCCTCGAGTGCGGCGGTCGCCGACGCGGTGCTGGCGAACGGGTTGATGGAGAGCACCTCGGCGCCCGTCTTGGCGAGGACGCTCGGCATCACGATGGACGCGGCGCCGAACGAATAGTCGAGCACGACCTTGAACGCCCGCTCGAGTAACCGCTCCTGGTCGACGGTGTCCATGAGCGCCGACGTGTAGAACTCGAGTGACCGGGGCGGGTACTCGATGTCGCCGATGTCGGCGGCGAACGCGCGCCGGTAATCCTCCCGGTAGAGCAGCCGCTCGATTCTGCGTTGCATCGACTCGTCGATGTCGCGCCCGTCGGCGTCGAAGAAGCGGATCTCGACGGCGTCGGGGTCACCGGGGGCGAGGCGCACGGTGATGCCGCCGCGCGCCTTGCCGTTGCGGACTTGGAAGCGGGTCAGCGGCACGGTGGCGAGCTCGACGTCCTCCACGCTGACTCCGGCGAGGTTCACGCCACCGATGAGGGCCCGCTTCAATGCCCGTGCGACCCGACTGGTGTCACGGCTGATGGTGACCGTGGCTCCCTTCTTGAGCGCGGTGCCGTACGCGGTCGCGACGCGGATGGCGACCTCCGGCGTGACGTCGACGTTGGCCAGCCCCCGGATTCCCCGCCGGCCGAAGAGGGTGCGGGCGCCGCGGCTCTCCCACACGATCGAGGAGTTGACGACGGCGCCGTTCTCGACCGTCTTGAACGGGTACACCTTGACGCCCGGATTGATGACGGCTTGCTCCCCGACGAAGCATTCGTCCCCGACGACCACGCCCTCTTCGATGCGGGCGTGGGCACGCAAATCGGTCGAACGTCCGATCACGCAGCCCCGCAAGCGCGCGCTCGGTCCCACGTAGACGTGATCGTGGCAGACGGCGCGCTCGACGAAGGCTTCCGACTTCACCACGACGTCGGTGCCGAGCACGGTGTACTCCCGCAGGTGCGCACCCGCCTCGATGCGGCAGTTGTCGCCGATCACGACGGGGCCCTCGATGCGGGCGGTGGGGTCGACGTCGGCGCCCTCCCCGAGCCAGATCCCTTCGCCGATCCGGAACCCGTCGATGTCGACGTGGACGCGCCGGTCGAGAACGTCCTGGTGGGCTCGGAGGTACGCCTCGAGGGTCCCGACGTCCTCCCAGTAGCCGTCGACGACCGTTCCGATCAACGGGAGCTTCTTCTCGAGCACGGCCGGGAAGACGTCGCCGGCGAAGTCGACAACCTCGTCGGCGCGGATGAAATCGAAGATGCCGGGCTCGAGGACGTAGATGCCGGTGTTCGCGGTATCGGAGAACACCTCGCCCCAGCTCGGCTTCTCGAGGAAGCGCTCGATGCTGCCGTCGGGACGGGTGATCACGATCGCGAACTCGAGCGGGTTCTCGACCCGCTTGAGCGCGATCGACGCCAGCGCGCCCGCGTCCTGGTGCGCCTTGACGATCGCACCGAGGTCGATGTCGGTGAGCACGTCACCCGAGATCACCAGGAACGTGTCGTCGAGCTCGTCGGACGCGTTGAGGACGGAGCCGGCGGTGCCGAGCGGGGTCTCCTCGGTCGCGTACCGCATCCGCACACCGAAGTCGGACCCGTCGCCGAAGTAGTCCCGGATCTGGTTGGCAAGGAACGCGACCGTCACGACGACTTCGTCGAATCCGTGGGACGCGAGCAGCCGCACGACGTGCTCCATCATCGGCCGGTTCGCCAGAGGCATCATCGGCTTGGGCTGGTTGCTCGTGAGCGGCCGCAGCCTCGTGCCCTCTCCCCCGGCCAGGATCACCGCTTTCACGCCGCCATCCTCTCGTCGTGCATCGCCCGCCCCTCCCGCAGCGCCGCTCGGGCCTGCGGGATGTACGCGACGGCGGCGTAGTAGCTGAGCACGAGGCCGCCGATCGTGAACACCCAGGTCACGACCAGCAACAGCACCCGGATCTCCGACACCGCGTCGGCGAGGAGGAAGCCGGGCAGGGCGAACATGAGCGCCAGTGTTCCCGCCTTCCCGGCCCACCGCACGTCCATGCGGCGGGCACCCGCTGCCGCCAGGACGAGCACGGCCACCGAGATCACCGCCTCACGGGCGAGCACGACGACGCCCACCCACAACGGCAGGCTGCCGTCGGCGAGCAACGCGAGCCCCGCGCAGAGCAGCAGGATCCGGTCGGCGGTCGGATCGAGCACCTTGCCGAGCTCACTCGCCTGGTCGAAGTGGCGCGCGATCCAGCCGTCGACCCAGTCGGTCGCGCCCAGCACGGCGAGCAGGACCGCCGCCGCGATCTGGTCTTCGCGGCCGAGCAGGAGCCAGAGGAACAGCGGCACGCACGCCAGCCGGCCGATCGAGATGAGGTTCGGCAGCGTCAGGACGCCATGATCGGTGGGTTGACGCGCGCCCTTCGCGCTCGCCGCGGTGGCGCTCACAGCAGACCAGCGTACGCGCCGCCGTCGACGTGGATCGCGGTGCCGGTGAGGTAACGGGCGTGCTCGGACGACACGAACGCGGCGAGCGCGCCGAAGTCCTCGGGTCGGCCGAGGACGCCGGCGGGGATGCCATCGGCATCCCGGTTGCCGAGCTGGCGGACGCGTTCGGTGTCGTGCATGCCGGGCTGGAGCGAGTTGACGGTCACGCCGTCGCCGGCGACCTCGCGTGCCAGGGTCTTGAGAAATCCGGTCGCGCCGGCGCGGGCGGTGTTCGAGAGGATCAGCTGCGGAATCGGCTGGCGCACCGCGATCGACGTGATCGCCACCACCCTCCCCCACCGCTGCTCACACATGTGCGGCACGGCGGCGTCGCACATCGCGATCACGGAAAGGCAGTTCAGCTCGAGCGCAGCGAGGTACTGGTCGACGCGGGTCGAGGAGAAGTCCCCGGGCGGCGGCCCGCCTGCGTTCGTCACCAGGATGTCGAGGCCGCCGAGGGCGTCACGGGCGGCGTCCACGAAGCGACGCGCGCCGTTGGCGGTGGAGACGTCCTCGGCGAGAGGGATCGCGTCGTGTCCGATGCGGTTCGCGGCATCCTCGATCGCATCCCGGTCCCGGCTGCACAAGGCAACGTGGACGCCTTCGTTGGCGAGGGCGGCTGCGGTCGCGAATCCGAGCCCGCGGCTGGCGGCGGCGACGGCGGCGCGGCGACCCGAGATGCCGAGGTCCATCGTTGTCTCCTCTCGTGCGGTGAGCGGCTCGTCCGGCTGCAGGCTGATCAGGCGTGAATGGAACCGTCGGCGTCGCGCAGCGAACGTGCCTTGCGCCCCGTGCGCAGGGCGATGATCTCGGCGCAGATCGAGACGGCCGTCTCCTCGGGCGTGCGGGCGCCGAGGTCGAGGCCGATCGGCGCCATGACACGGGTCAGCGCGACGTCGTCGACGCCATTCTCACGGAGCCGTCGTACCCGGTCGGCGTGCGTGCGGCGCGAGCCCATCGCACCGACGTAGCCCACGGCGGTGTCGAGGGCAGCGGTGATCGCGGGGACGTCGAACTTGTGGTCATGAGTGAGGACGCACACCGCGTCGCGCGGACCGAGCTCTTCGCCGACCTTGGCTAAGTGCCGGTCGGGCCAGTCGTTGACGACCTCGTCGGCCATCGGGAACCGCTGTGGTGTGGCGAAGACCGCGCGCGCGTCACACACCGTGACGTGGTAGCCCAACAGCTTGGCAGCCCGTGCGAGCGCGGCCGTGAAGTCGACCGCGCCGAAGATGATCATCCTCGGTGGCTGCGCGAACGATTCGATGAACACCTCGACGGCCTGCTCGCGGGCCTCGCCGTGCGGGCCGTAGTGGCGCGTGTCGGTTCGCCCAACCTCGAGCTGGCCGCGTGCGTCACGGGCCACCACCCGGTCGAGATCGGGATCGCCGAGACCGCCATGCGGCTCGCCGATCGGCAACACGAGCAGCTTGGCTCCGGTCCGGGGCCCGGCAACCACCGTGGCGAGGGCCACCGGCTGCTCGGCACGCAGGAGGTCTCGGAGCTCCTCGTAGATCGACGCGCTCACGTGCTCACCTGCTCACCAGTCGAGCGGCTCGACGAACAGGTGGATGGTCCCGCCGCACGTCAGCCCGACGGCGAACGCCTCGTCATCTGAGTACCCGAACGAGATCACTCCCCGCTCCCGCGTGCCGTCGAGCACGGCGAGCGCCTCGGTGACGACCGCGCCCTCGACGCAGCCTCCCGACACCGATCCCGCGACCTCGCCGGCGTCGTTGACCGCCATGGTGGCGCCCGGCTCGCGCGGGCTGGAGCCCTCGGTGCCGACGACGCGCGCCACTGCGATGCGGTGCCCGTCGGCTCGCCAGCGGTCGATGTCGTCGAGGACGTCTTTCATCGGGCGATCACGGGGCCAGCGTAATGCCGCTGGTCAGAGGCCTAGTGCTGCTCCTTCTGCGCGCGGCTCGGTCGCGACGGCATAGCCGCCGCCCGTCCGCTGGATGGCGTGGGCGTGGCCCATGCCGGTGTCGATGCGCCCGGTGCGCTTGGGATCGTGGCCGAGCGCGCGGAGCGCGTCGAACCATCCGTCCGGGAAGCGCAGCTCCGCTCGCAATGTCCACGTGGACGGTTCGAGGTACCACCGTGGCGCATCGATCGCATCCTGTGGGTCGGCGTCATCGTCGATCAGGTGGGCGAGCAGCTCCACGTGGATCTGCGCCTGCGAATCGCCGCCCATCGTGCCGAACACGATCACGGGCTCACCGTCGCGCAGCGCCATGGCCGGCATCAGGGTGTGCATCGGGAGCTTCGCCGGTGCAAGCGCGTTCACGTGGGGCGGGTCGAGTGTGAACGACGCACCCCGGTTGTTGAGGTTGATCCCCCACTCGGGCACGTGGACGCCGGATCCGAACGCCATGAAGTTCGACTGGATGAGGCTGACCAGCATTCCGTCGGCGTCGGCCGCGCACAGGTACGCGGTGCCGCCGACGTGTGCTGCGCCCGGCGCTGGTGTGGTCGCGCGCCGTAGGTCGATGCGAGCGCGGCGGTCGTCCACCCAGTCGTCGGCGAGGATTTCCTCCGGCGTCACGGTCATGGCTGCCGGATCGGAGACGTACTCGTTACGGTCCTGGAGCGCGAGCTTGGTGGCTTCGATGAGGAGGTGGTGGCGTTCCGGTCCGTCCTCGGGAAGCGTGAACCCGTCGAGGATGCGCAGCGCTTCGAGCGCGGCGACACCCTGTGTCTGCGGCGGCAGCTCGGCGATCTCGACGTCGCGGTACGCCGCCCGCAACGGACGTGCCCAGCGGCCCTGGTAGGCGGCGACGTCGCCGGCGCTGAGCAGTCCCCCGAGCGACTGGACCGATTCGGCGATGGCGTCGGCGATTGGCCCCCGGTAGTACGCGTCGGGTCCGTCGGCGGCGAGCGTGTCGATGGTGCGGGCCAGCCCGGGCTGGCGGACGGACTGCCCCGCCTCGACGTTCTGGTACGCGGCGCGCACGGCGGGGAATCCCTCGTACAGGGCGACCGATCCGCCGAGGAACGCGGCACCCGTCTGCGTCAGCTCGAACCCGTCGCGGGCGTAGCCGAGGGCGGGGTCAGCCAGATCGCCGAACGAGCGGGTCCCCCACCGGTCGAGGAGATCGAACCAGCCTGCGACGGCGCCCGGCACCGTGACGGAGTGCGGGCCGAAGTACGGCATCGTGTCGGACTGGGCGCGGTCCCGCACCGCGTCGATCGTGGCAGCGCGCGGCGACCGGCCCGAGCCGAGATAGCCGTGCAGCTCGCCGTCCCAGACGATCGCGAACACGTCGCCGCCGTA
>DATFPZ010000394.1:0-7714 GCA_035264545.1 Acidimicrobiia bacterium | reverse complement strand
GCGCAGGGCCTGACCAACGCCGAGATCGCCGAGCGGCTCGTCGTCTCGCCGCGAACGGCGGAACACCACGTCGCGGCGGTGCTGACGAAGCTCGGCGCGCAGTCGCGGCGTGAGGCGGTCAGGCGCGCGTCGGAGCTGAATCTGCCGACGCGCGCCTGATGCCGTTCTCCTAGGCCGAGCTCGCGCCCCGGACGAGCTCGGGGAGCTCGGCCCGGGGCAGCCGGACGTTCTCGCCGTCGACCTCGAGCACCGTCTTGCCTTTGATTGTGCGGGCGTGGGCCGCAAGCCAGTCCTCGCCGACCGAGGTCGCCGAGCTGACGCTGTCGATACCGAGGCTCTGGATTTCGATGTCGTCGCCGTCGCCGCCGTCGAGGACGTCGATCCCCGGTCCGCCGAGGAGCACATCGTCACCCGCGCCCCCGCGGAGGACGTCGTCACCGTCGCTGCCGATCAGGACGTCGCTCCCGTCGCCGCCGTCGACCGTGAGCTGGATCGCGCCGGCCGCCAGGCCGGAGGCGTCGACCACGTCGTCGCCGGCGAGCATGTTGAGGGTCAGCCGGTCGTTGACCCCCTCCGCGCCGGTGATGTTCACCTGCGCGGCCAGTCCAACTGCGGCCACGCCGGACGCGTCACCAAAGACGATGCTGACGTCGTCTCCGTTGGTGCCTTGCTGGATCACGTTGTCCGGCTGACCGTCTCCGACGCCGCCGGGGACGCCGGCCAGGTCGGTGTTCACCTCGGTCACGTCGGTGCCGCCGAGGTCGCTGACGAGGACGGTGTCGGCGCCGCCGCGAGCCTTGAAGTCGATGCTCTCGACGTCGTCGAGGTCCATCGCCACGCCGGCGAGGTCCCTGAAGAACAGCACGCGCCCGCCGTTTGCTGAGATCGTGATGTTCTCGGCGACGTTCGCGCCGTTGAACAGCATCTCGTCGAACCCGTCTTGGCCCTCGAGCGTGTCGTTGTCGTCGCCCGGGTTCCACACGAACGAGTCGTCGCCGGCGCCCATTAGGGCGACGTCGTCGCCGTCGCCGCCGTTGATCAGGTCGTCGCCCTCGCTGCCGCGGAAGACGTCGACTCCGAGGCCGCCGTTCATCGTGAGCTGGATGCCGCGGGGAGCGAGCGTCGTGGCGTCCACGACATCGTCCCCGCCCAGCCCGTTCAGCGTCAGACGGTCGTTGGCCTGCTCCGGGAAGGAGATGCTCGTCGCCGCCGAGAGCCCGGAGACATCGACTCCGCCCGCGTCGCCCGCGGCGCCGAATGTGTCCATGCCCTGAGTGCCGTTGACAGCGATCGTGTCGGCCGCGCCGTCGCCGCCGCCGTTCGGCCCGCTCAGGTCGAGGCCGTTCGAGATCACGTCGGTGCCGGTCAAGTCGCCGACCACGATGGTGTCCGCTCCGCCGAGAGCGCGGAAGTCGATGTTCTCGACGTCGTCGAGGTCCATCGTCACGTTGGCCACGCTGCGGGCGAACAGGACACGCCCGCCGTTCGCGACGATGTCGATGTTCTCGTCGATGTTGGCGCCGAAGAACAGCATCGTGTCGACGCCGTCCTGGCCCTCCAGGGTGTCGTTGCCGTCGCCGGGGTTCCACTGGAACGAGTCGTCGCCGGCGCCCATCACGGCCAGGTCGTTGCCGTTGTCGCCAAAGATGACATCGCTGCCGTCGCCGCCGCGGAACACGTCGGCGCCCTGGCTCCCGAGGATGTCGTCCTCGCCGGCGCCGCCGTCGACGGCCAGCTTGATCACACCGGCCGGCAGCGTGGTCGCCGTCACGTCGTCGTCGCCGCCCAGTGCGTTGACGACGAGCGAGTCGTTGGCACCTTCGGAGTTGGTGAGGTTCACGCGGGCCGTCAGGCCGAGCACGGACGCCGAGGTGCCCGCGCCGACAACGTCGACGATGTCGTCGCCGTTGGTGCCGTGGACGACGATCGTGTCGGCCTGCCCGTCGCCTGCGGCTCCGCCGATCGTGCCGGCGAGGTCCGTGTTGATCTCGGTGACATCCGTGCCGGTCAGGTCGTTGACCGTGAGCGTGTCCGCATTGGTGAGCATGTTGAGGTCGACCACCTCGACGTCGTCGACGTCCATCACGATGTTGCCGAGGTTGCGGGTGAAGAGGAGCCGCCCGCCGTTCGGGGACGCCTCGAAGCTCTCGCTCCCCGCGCTGCCGTTGAACAGCATCGTGTCGGTGCCGTCCTGACCTTCGATCGTGTCGCTGCCGTCGCCGGGATCCCACTGAAGGACGTCAGCGTCGGCGCCGAGGATGGCAACGTCGTTGCCCTGCTGGCCGTCGACGAAGTCCTCACCGTCGCCGCCCAGCAGGTGATCGGCTCCGTTGCTGCCGAGGATCGTGTCATCGCCGGGGCCGCCGTCCACGGTGATCCCGATCAGGGCCGCGAGGTTCCCGGTGGCCGAGAAGCTGTCGTTGCCGCCGTTGGCCTTGAGGGCGAGCTTCTCGGAAGTCCCGATGTCGATCGAGAACGGCGCGGGATCGAGCCGATCGAACCGGACCCGCGTGCCGTTGGCCGTAGTCGTGAACACCTCGGCGCCGTTGCCGCCGTTGACTTCGACCGTGTCGCTGTCGGCGCCGCCTTCGTTCAGGTCGGTGTCGTCGCCGGGGTTCCAGACCATCCGGTCGTTGCCGGCCTCGCCGAAGACCTGGTCATCGGCGTCGCCGCCGGTCAGCGTGTCGTTCTCCGTCCCGCCGAACAGGAAGTCGAAGCCGCCCTTGCCGAGCAGGGTGTCGTTCCCGGCCTGGCCGAAGAGCTGGTCGCCACCCGAACCGCCGGTGACCGAGTCGTTACCCGCGCCGCCGAACAAGTTCGCCCGCGGCAACGCGCCCGCGCCCTCGTTGAGGGCGACCGTGTCGTTGCCGGCCTGACCGAACACCTGGATCAGCGCCGTATTGGCGACCGTCGGCGTGCCGCCGGCCACGACGACCGCGCCGCCGTTCACCAGGATCTTCCCGGCCGGGTCACGGCTGAGCGTGATCGTGTTGTTGAGGGAGTCACCGAAGACGGTGACCGTTGCGTTGCCGAACGACGCGGTCACTGCCGCATCTGCCGGCCGGCTGATGGCGCCGGCCACGGCGGCGGCGAGCACCGTGCCGATGAGCAGCCGGAGCGCCGCGCGCCGTCCGGATCGAAGGATGACAGTGGGTGATTGCATCGGTGGTTCCTCCTCTGGTGGTCTCGAAGCGGCGGCTCAGCGCTTGCGCGCGACCGCCTCGGTGTAGGTGGCTGGAATTGCGATGGCGTCCGCAGAGTTGAGCCGGTCGGACCGCCGAGCGAGGTCGATCAGGTCGCGCTCGAGCGCGTCCCGCGCGTCGCCCTCGAGGGCCGCGAAGGCCTTCAGCGCCGGCCCGTACCAACGGCGGAAGAAGGCGACGAACTCCTCGGCCGACGCGAACCTCCACGTGAAGGTCCGCTCCTCGACCTCGAGCCAGGCGATCTCCTCGCCGAACAGCTGCCGGAGGTGCGCCTCGGTGCCCCAAAGCATCGGGGACGGCACGCCTGCCGGCGGCGGAACGTGGGCCGCCTGCGTGCGGAACACTTCACCGATGAAGCCGTCCGGCGTCCAGCCGGCGAGCGCGATCGTCCCGCCCGGCCGGCAGACGCGGAGCAGCTCGTCGGCCGCCCGCTGGTGGTTGGGCGCGAACATCGAGCCGAACACGGAGATGACGGCGTCGAACGACGCGTCCGCGAACGGCAGGGCCTCCGCGTCTCCCTCGATCATCTCGACGGCGAGCCCCTCGGCGGCCGCGCGCTCGCGACCGCGTTCCAGCAGGGACGGGACGTAGTCGATCCCGACGGCGGTGGTGCCGAGCCGGGCCGCGGCGATGGCCGCGTTGGCGCTGCCGGTGGCGACGTCGAGCACGTGCCAGCCGGCATGGAGGTCGGCCGTGTCGGCGAGGTGCTCGGCGACGAGCATGATCCGCGCGGCGACGGTATGGAAGTCGCCGCTCGCCCACGTCTGCTGCTGGCGCTGCTTGATCGCCTCGTAGTCGGGCGCGGTCGATTGCAGGGTCTCAGTCATTGGGTTCCTCCTTGTGTGTTGATCCGACTCAGCGGACGCTAGGTCGGGGCCGCGGCGCCGTCATCGGCGGCGGCTACCTAAGTTCCGCGCGGTGCTACCTAATCGCGTGTCGCCGCGATGCTCACGCTCGCGACGCCGTACGTGAGGCAGGCCTCACGGGCCCGCTCGCTCACGAACCGATACTCGTTGCGGCGCGTCGAGGCGACCGTGAAGCCGGCGCTGGAGATCGCGTCGAGATAGGCGGCCGTCGGGATTGCGCCCGCGATGCACGCCGCCCACAGATCGATGTTGCGGCGCGTCGTCTCTTTCAGCGGGGTGGCGCTGACGATGTCCGCGATCGCGAGCCGGCCGCCGGGGCGCAGCACGCGCGCGGCCTCGGCGAAGACGCGGTGCTTGACCGGCGACAGGTTGACAACGCCGTTGGAGATGACGACGTCGAACGCTGCGTCCTCGAACGGCAGGTCGTCGATGCTCGCGGTCACGAACTCGACGTTGCCGATTCCGTGCGTCTCGGCGAGGCTCGTAGCCTTCTCGACCTGCGCATCGGTGAAGTCGACGCCGACGACTCGGCCCGTCTCGCCGACCAGACGGGCCGCGCAGAACATGTCGGTTCCGGATCCCGCCCCGAGGTCGAGCACCCGGTCGCCCGGCGCGAGCGCCGCGAGGTCGAGGTGGTAGCCAACGCCGGCGAACGACGCGAGCGCCGAAGCGGGCACGGCGGCGAGCACGTCGTCCGGATAGCCGAGGCGAAGCGCGAGGCTGCGGCCGATCTCGAAGTGCTGCGGCGCGTGCGGGTCGCGCGCGACGCTGCGGTAGATCTCCTGGACCCGCCGCTCGAGCTCCTGACGATCGACGAGCGTCGAGGCGTCGGCCTGGGGCAGATCGGAGGCTGGTGTGGACGGCACTGGTCTCTCCCTTGTTCAGAGTGGCAGATCCAACGTACGTCCGCCGCTCCGCGGGGTCATCGGGGGCGGCTACTCATGTTCTCCCGCGCGGGTACCTATCTCGGTCGGGATGTCTGATCCCCTATGGTCGAGCCAACGCGTGGACGGACCGCAGCCGTATCCAGTCCGCATCGAGGGCCAGCTGGACACCGGGTTGAGCCGCTGGCTCTGGCTCGTGAAGTGGATCCTGGCGATCCCGCACTACATCGTGCTCGCGCTGCTCTGGCTGACGCTGTTCGTCCTGACGATCGTCGCGTTCTTCGCCATCCTCTTCACCGGCCGCTACCCGCGAGGCATCTTCGACTTCAACGTCGGCGTTCTCCGCTGGACGTGGCGGGTGGCGTTCTACTCCTACGGCGCGCTGGGCACCGATCGCTATCCGCCGTTCACGCTCGACGACGTGCCCGACTACCCGGCGCGCCTAGAGGTTGCGTACCCGGAGCGGCTCTCCCGCGGTCTGGTGCTGGTGAAGTGGTGGCTCCTCGCCATACCGCAGTACATCGTCACGGGAATCTTCCTGGGCGGCGGCAGCTACGCGGCGGCCCAGGTAGAGGACTGGTTCTGGGGCATCGGCTTCGAAACCGGGCTGATCGGCGTCCTCGTGCTCTTCGCCGGTGTGGCTCTGCTCTTCACCACGCGGTACCCGGGCGGGCTCTTCGACCTTGCTGTCGGCCTCGACCGGTGGGTGGCGCGCGTCGCCGCCTACGTGCTGCTCATGCGGGACGAATACCCGCCGTTCCGGCTCGACCAGGGAGGCGCCGACCCGGCGTCGGCGTTCGCGGAGCCGACCTTCGCGGTCGCGGAGGCGCCCGTACCCGTCGCCGGCGAGCCGGATGCGTCGGCCGAGCCTCCTGCCCGTAGAGGCTGGACCGGTGGACGGATCGCGCTCGTCGTAGTCGGCACCATCGCAGGCCTGCTCGCGCTCGGGCTCCTCGTCGGCGGCTGCGCGCTCGTCGCCGTCGACCAGACACAACGAGACGACGACGGGTTCCTCATGTCGCCGACGCAGGACTTCTCGACGCCGACGTACGCGATCGTGTCCGAGAACGCCGACCTCGGCGACGAGGGAGCCGAGCGGGCGCTCGACACGTTCCTCGGCACGGTTCGGATCCGCAGCGAGAGCGACCGCCCCGTGTTCGTCGGGATCGGGCCGGCCGGCGACGTCACGCGGTATCTCGGGGGCGTCGAGCGCGACGTGGTCGACGACCTCGAGAACAGCGGTGACCCGGAGTACTCGCGACGCTCGGGCGGCGCGCCAACCGGACGGCCGGGCGACGAGACGTTCTGGGTCGCGTCGACGACGGGCGCCGGCGAGCGGACGCTCGACTGGGAGCCGGAGGACGGGGACTGGCGGGCGGTCGTGATGAACGAGGACGGCTCGCGCCGGGTCTCCGCCGAGCTGAGCATCGGCGCCGAGCTGGACTCGATCCTCTGGATCGGCCTCGGACTGCTCGTTGCCGGGGCCCTCTTCGCCGCAGGCTGCGCGCTCGCAATCACCGCGGCCACGCGCAGGGGACGCTAACGCCAGTCCTACAGGCGCCCCGCGGCCGCCGGTCAGGTCTTGCGTCGCCACATCGACTCGGGCGGCTGGTGCCGCTGCATCGGAAGTCTGATAATCTGATTTACCGTGCGGCGGATGAGTGCTACAGACGCGGCTCGACGATTCTCTGAGCTTCTGGACGCGGTCGAGCGCCAGGGCGAGACGTTCGTGGTGGTGCGGCGAGGACGCGCCGTTGCGTGCATCGGCCCGGCCTCGGGCGCGGGTGGACGTGAGGTGAAGGCGATTCTCCGTGAGCACGGCGCGGACGGCGCCTGGGCGTCGGAGCTCCGCGCCCTCCGTGAGTCGCTGACTCCGCAGGAGCGCGACTGGAACGGCTGATTCTCGACACGAGTGTCCTCGTCGCCGGCGAGCGCATCGGCAGCAATCTCGACGCCGTTGTTGCCGACGACGACGACGTCGCGATCGCGGCGATCACCGCGGCGGAGCTGCTCGTCGGGGTAGAGCTCGCGTCGAAGGGGCGTCGCGAGCGGCGCCTCGCGTTCGTGGAACGCATCCTCGGGAGCGTCCCGGTCGAGGTGTACGACATCGTCGTGGCGCGCGCGCACGCGTCGCTGCTCGCGTACACACGCCGGGCAGGCGCCGCGCGTGGCGCTCACGATCTGATCATCGCTGCAACAGCGGTCGCAAGCGATCGCACCGTGGTGAGCGCCGACGCTCAAGCGTTCGAAAGGCTCCCGGAGGTCCGATCGCGCCTGGTCTTGTGATGCGTCTGTAACGATGAGATCCTGAGCCCGTAGCTCATGAGCTCCAACTCGTACGAGCAGGTTTGCGCGGCCCATCGCTGGGATGTGCCTGCGCGCTACAACATCGCGTCCGACGTATGCGACAAGCACCCGCGCGACAAGCTCGCGATGGTGTGGGAGAGCTTCGACGGCTCCTACCGGGAGCTGGCGTGGGGAGAGCTCCAGGACCTCGGGAACCAGGCGGCGCACGTGCTCGGCGAGCTCGGGGTCGAGCGCGGCGACCGCGTGGCCGTCGTGCTCCCGGCGACGCCGGAGACCGCTGCGATCTTCTTCGGCGTCTGGAAACTGGACGCGATCCTGCTCTCGATGTCGGTGCTCTACGGCGACGAGTCGATTCGCCATCGCCTCTCCGACTCGGGCGCGAAGCTGGTGGTCACGGACGCGGACAACGCACCGCGCTTCGCCGACTCAGGTATTCAGAGGCTCGTCCTGGAGG
>DATFPZ010000393.1:0-2846 GCA_035264545.1 Acidimicrobiia bacterium | reverse complement strand
GCGCAGACCCGACAGATCCTCGACGCGGTGCGCGAGCTCTTGGCGACGGCCACGCCGATGATCGAGCGGCAGGGACTCACGCTCGTCGGCATCTCGGTCGGCAACCTGCACGATGATGCGTCCGTGCAGCTCGCGCTGCCGTTCGACCGCCGCCGCGGCGGCGCCGACGGACTCGACAGCGCGCTGGACGGTGTGCGCGACCGGTTCGGATCGAACGCGGTTACCCGCGCCGTGCTCCTCGGCCGCGACCAGGGCTTGTCGGTGCCGATGCTGCCCGATTGAGCCCCCAGGCCCGGTCTCATCTGCTGGACTGAGGGCATGACGAGCGCCGAGTTCCTCGTCGACGCCTTCGGGAGGATCCGCGACGACGTCCGCGGAGCGGTGCGGGGCCTGACGCCCGAGCAGCTCGCGTTTCGAGTGGACGCCGACGCGAACTCGATCGCGTGGTTGGTGTGGCATCTGACCCGTATTCAGGACGACCACATCGCGGGCGCCGCGCAGTTCGAGCAGGTATGGACGGCCGCGGACTGGATCGGGCGGTTCGGGTTGCCGTTCGAGCCGTGGGCGACCGGATACGCGCACAGCTCCGCTGACGTCGCCGCGGTCACGGTGGACTCCGGCGACCTGCTCATCGGCTACCACGACGCGGTGCACGAGCAGACGATCCGGTTCGTGGAACACCTCACCGACGCCGACCTCGACCGGATCGTCGACGAGTCGTGGGACCCGCCGGTGACGCTGGGCGTCCGGCTGGTGAGCGTGATCAACGACAACACCGAGCACGCCGGGCAAGCGGCGTTCGTGCGCGGGGTCGCCCTGCGCAGATAGCGGCGCGCGCGGAGCGTCTCAGAAGATCTTCACGCCGCGCTCATAGCTCTCACGGAGCTGGGTACTAGAAGTCGCGGCGTGATCATCGCCGCGGCGCTCCTCGTTGCTTTCTCCCTCGCAGGCGGCTTCGGCATCGTCTTCAACAACACCGCGGCGATCCTCATCGGTTGGATCAGCTTCGCGGTCACCCTGGTCGTCGCCTACCGGACCGCGCCGGCGGGACAGAGCGGCAGCGTTCGGTCTCGCTCGACGGAAAAGGGCTAGGCGACCGGCGCCGGTACGATCTCGGGTCGAGATGGCCGAGCGGCCGGCACGATCGTCCCCTCCGGAGCCGGAGGGCGGACTGGCGTTCAGGGACCCCGCCAAGCGGCGTGGCTTGCAGTTCGCCGTCCTACCGATGGCGAAGCTCGAGGTCATCTCGCATCAGCGCAAGGCGAGCGACACTCATGTGAAGCGGGTCATGGACTCCGTCGATCGCGTCGGCTTTCTGGCGCCGGTGGTGGTCGTGGAGCGCGACGGCGGCGCCGGGTACGTGATCATCGACGGGCAGCACCGGTTTCTTGCCGCGAAGGAGCTCGGCCTGCGCCGGATCCCGGCCGTGATCGCGCCGCGTGACGTCGCCCGTCGGATGCTCACGCTGAACGTGGAGAAGGAGCCGAACATCCGGGAACGGTCGGCCGTCGCGCTCTCCATCTACAGCGAGCTGGTCGACGCCGAGCCCAACATGCCGGAGGACGACCCCGAGGTCGCCGATGCGGTCCAACAGGCGCACTACGTCACGCTCGGGCTCGGGTACGCGGCGTCAGGTCGGCTCGCCGGCAGCCTGTTCGAACCCATCCTCCGAAAATGCGACGGGTTCATGGACGTGGCACTCGCGGAGGCCTCGCCGGTCCGGGAGACACGCGCCGGCCGCGTCGTCGAGGCGCACCGGCTCGTGCGGGCCGTCACGGACCGGCTGAAGGAGATCGGCGCGTGGCACGAGTTCGCCGGCGCGCAGATCATCTCGTACGCGAATCCGTTGAAACGGGCACGGAAACAGCACTCCTTCGACCAGACGTTCGACAAGCTCATCGCGAAGCTCAAAACGTTGGACGAGCATCCGGAGAAGGCGCTGCGCGGGCAACGCTGAGCTGAGCGACGCCTGCCTGTGCCGGCCGGGACTAGCGTCTCGATCGCATGGCGCTCTGGAGCGACGAGCTCGAAGCGATGCGGCCGAAACTGCGTGAAGAGGCCGACGCGTTCATCACCTCCTTCACGTCGGAGCCCGACGACCCGAGCCTGCCCATCCCGGAGCGGGTTGCAAAGCAACGCGCCGTAGCCGACGCGCGGGTGTTGCGGTCCGAGATGGCGGTCGACCGGGAGATCTCCGGGCCCGCCGGCTCGTTGCGGCTTCGCACGTTCGTGCCCGATCGGGTCGACGCCGTGTTCCTGCACATCCACGGCGGCGGGTTCGTCACGGGATCGCCGGAGATGACCGACCTGCTCCACGAGATGCTGAGCAAAGTGCTCAATCTCGCGTTCGTGAGCGTCGACTACCGGCTCGCGCCCGAGCACCCCTACCCCGCCGGCCCGGACGACTGTGAAGCCGCGGCGTTGTGGCTGCTCGAGCACGCCGAGCGCGAGTTCGGCTCGGCTCGTCTGCTCATCGGGGGCGAGTCCGCCGGCGCGCACCTGGCGGCGTGCACGCTGCTCCGGCTGCGCGACCGTGGCGTGGTGGACCGCTTCTGCGGCGCCAACCTCGTCTTCGGGATCTATGACCTCGGCCGCACGCCCAGCCAGCGCCGTGTTTCCGAGCGTCCCGACCTCCTCACCGTCGAGCAGATCCAGTACTTCGCTCAGCTGTTCACTCCGGACATGTCCGCCGAGGATCGACGTGATCCCGGCGTCTCACCGCTCTACGCGGACCTGCGCGGCCTGCCGCCGGCGCTGTTCACGGTCGGCGCCGACGACCATCTCGTGGACGACACGCTCTTCATGGCCGCGCGCTGGGAGCTGGCCGGGAACGACGCCGAGCTCCT
>DATFPZ010000392.1:0-2135 GCA_035264545.1 Acidimicrobiia bacterium | reverse complement strand
ATCGCATCGTCGGCGAAGACGCGCCCGCGGTCTTCCGCTACTTCGGCGTGACCGAGGGCGGCAACTTCGAGGACCCGCACACCGGCTACCGCGGCAACATCCTCCACGTCGTCGACCGGGCCGAGGAGCCGCCGGCGGCGGCGCGGCGGGCGGTGCCGAAGCTCTTCGCCGCCCGCGAACAGCGGGTCCGTCCCGGCCTCGACGACAAGGTGCTGCTGGCCTGGAACGCGTTGTTCCTCCGGTCGCTGGCTGAGGCGGCGGCCGCGTTCGAGCGGGACGACTGGATGGACGCCGCTCGCCAGAACGCGCGGTTCCTGCTGACGGAGCTGCGCGGCGGCGGCGACGGGCGCCTGCTGCGCTCGTGGCAGGACGGCCGCGCCCACCACCTCGCCTACGCCGAGGACTACGCCGCCTTGGTCGAGGCGCTCGTCACGCTCGCCGAGGTCGACGACGTGGCGTGGTTGGCGGACGCGCGGTGGGTGGCCGACGAGCTCTTGCGCCTCTTCCACGACGACGAGAACGGCGGCTTCTTCACGACCGGCGTCGATGCCGAGTCGCTCATCGTGCGGCCCAAGGAGTACCAGGACAACGCGACGCCGGCCGAGAACTCGCTGGCCGCCAACGGGCTGCTCCGCCTGGCCGCGCTCACCGGCGATGGCCGTTACGAGGTGCCCGCCGAGGAGGTGCTCCGGCTGCTGGGCCCCGTGCTCGCCGAGCACGCGACCGCGTTCGCGTACTTGCTCGCCGCGTTGGAGCGCTTGGTGACATCGCCGCTCGAGGTCGCGATCGTGGGCACGGGCTCGAACGGCGCCGACGCGCTCCGCCGCGAGGTGCGCGGGCGGCTGCTGCCGGCGTCAGTGACGGTCGGCGCGGCGCCCGGTACAGGCGCGGACGCCACGCCGCTGCTCGCAGATCGCGGGCTCGTCGACGGGAAACCGACCGCGTACGTGTGCGAGCACTTCGCGTGCCGGCAGCCGGTCACGTCACCGGAGGACCTGCGAGAGCAGCTCGACGCCGCGCTGGCGGCGCGCCGCGGTAGCTGAGCGCTATCGACGCGTCTTGGGCGGTGCGAGCCCGTCGACCAGCGCTTCGGCCGTCGCCCAGCCGAAGGCGATCATGGCCTCGCCCTTGTGCGGCTTGACGGTGCCGACCACCTCGGCGGCGGCCTTGCCGCCCGCCTTCACCGCGCTCGAGTGCAGCACCGCCTCGGAGGCGCCGTTCGCCTTGAGCCGGAACTTGCGATCGTCGTAGCGGCCGTCGCACCCGAAGCGACGTGCGAGCCGCCGGCCCCACGCCCGCTCCTCACCCGTCGGCGAGTACTTCGGACGCGGGCAGACATCGGCGAGCGCGTTGAGCAGCGCGTACGACGACGGATGTGCGAAGCGCCCCGCCACCAGCACGTCCTCGTCCGGGAACGAGATGGCGGCCCGGCGGTACAGCTCGCCGACGAGCTGGTCGAGCGCGACGCGTGCCTGGCGGCCGCGGCGGATGGCGCCGAGCCCCCAGAGGATGCACGGGGTGCCCCCGATGCGCTCGAGCGATCCGAACAGGAAGCCGTGCAGCTCGTCGTCGGCCGTGGTGCGGGTCACGAGCGGGAAGCGCTCGACGTGCTCGTCGAGGGCATCGTCCTTGATCGGTAGCTCGACCGAAGCGAGGAGCTGCCCGAACTCGTCGAGCTCGGCCGGCTTCAGCGAGAGGGAATCCCGTGACTCAACCCGCATGGCCGGAACATTGTGGCCTACGGCCGCGGGACCTCACCAGTCGAGTTGACCGTTTGGTCAAGGGCCCAGGTCAGCGGCTCACCCGGCCGGCCGGGCACGGCTCATGTCCCAGTACGCCCGCATCGAGGAGATCTTCCCGTCGTCGTCGACCTCGAAGATGTCGACGGCGTCGATGACGATCCCGGCGTCCCCGGTCGAGGCGTGGATCCCGAACACCATGGCCGCCTCGCTCCCGCACACGACCACGTCCTTCACGTCGAACATGATGCGTTCGGTGAGCTGATGGACCGTGTCCCAGAAGGCGCCCCGCGCCTCGCGACCGGCGTGGGGTGGCGTACCGACCGGGTCGACGATGACGCCGTCGGTGGCGAAGGCGTCGAGAAACGCATCCCGGTCGTTCGTCTGGTACGCGGC
>DATFPZ010000391.1:0-4738 GCA_035264545.1 Acidimicrobiia bacterium | reverse complement strand
GCAGAGGATGCATTCGGCCTGGTCGATGTGGAGGAACTGCTTGGGCTTGACCGCCGAGGTCAGGAAGGCGGGGTCGACTTCTTGGAGCTCGTAGTCGGTGACGAAGTCCGGCATCGGCGGGTTCGCATCGGTCTTGGCCATGGCGCCAAATTTACCAGCCTCCGATGGGATTATTTGCCGGCTTCGAGTCTTCCCTTCAGCCGGGCCAGCCGCCGGTCCCATTGGGCGCCCACGGTCTCCATCCACCCTGCCGCGTCCTCGAGGGCGGCAGGGCTGAGGGCGTAGCGCACTTCGCGCCCGGCGCGCGACGGCCTCACGAGCCCGGCCTGGTCGAGCGACTGGAGGTGCTTGACGATCGCTTGGCGGCTGACCGGCTCGCCCGCCGCGAGCTCGGTCGCGGTGGCGGACTGCTGCTCGGCGAGCCGGCCGAGCAGGCGGCGCCGCGTCGGGTCGGCGAGCGCCGAGAACACCGCACCGATGCGCCGATCGTGCGCGTTCATGCGACTGCGCTGGCAACCGCCCGCGCCCGGGCGCGTGGTGTCTCGACCAGCCGCAGGCGCGAGCCGGCGTCCGTCGGTTCGATGGTGATCGTCACCGAGGTCGAGCGGCCGACGTCGACACCGGTGAGCGGCCACCACGTGAACGCCAGCCGCCGGCCGGGCTCGACGTCGCGGATCAGCGCCCGGCGCACCTCGCCGTCGGCGAAGCGGAAGCTGCCGGAGCCGCCGGGGCGTGGATCGAGCTCGACGTCGGCCTCGAGCCATTCGCCGAGCCGGTCACTGTCGGTCACCTGCTGCCACACCTCGTCGGGCGAGGCAGGAAGCTCGACTTCTCGGGTCACGTCGGAGGTCATGCAACTTCAGAGTTGCACAAGCCGCGGGAAGCGGGCAACATAGTGCAACCAACGGGTTGCACCCAGATGGGAGGTCGTCATGAGCAAGGTGCTGGTCCCGACCGTCGTCGAGCAGAGCGCCCGCGGCGAGCGCGCCTTCGACCTCTACTCCCGCCTGCTCAAGGAGCGGGTGGTGTTCCTCACCGGCGAGATCGACGACACGGTGGCGAACCTCATCGTGGCGCAGCTGCTGCACCTCGAGTCAGAGGAGCCGGCGAAGGACGTCAACCTGTACATCAACAGCCCCGGCGGCGAGATGAACGCGCTCTTCGCGATCTACGACACGATGCAGTTCATCGGTGCCGACGTGGCGACCACGTGCATGGGGCAGGCAGCGTCATCGGCGGCGGTGCTGCTCGCCGCCGGCGCGGCGGGGAAGCGCAGCACGCTGCCGCATGCGCGGGTGCTCATCCACCAGCCGTGGGGAGGCGTGCAGGGCCAGTCGGTCGACATCGAGATCGCGGCGCGCGAGGTGATGGCGCAGCGGCGTCACATGATCGAGACGCTCGCGCACCACAGCGGGCAGACCGTCGAGCGGATCGAGCGCGACATCGACCGCGATTTCATCCTCCGCGGCCACGACGCCGTCGAATACGGCCTCGTCGACCACGTGATCGAGAGTCGGGCAGCTCACGGCGGTGGCAGCGTCGCCGAACGGGTCGACGCCGAAGCCGCGCTAGTCCGTTCCACAATCCCGACCTCTACGATGACCGGCCGTGCCGGTCCTCGCGTCGATCCCGAGCCCCGAGAACGGCGTCATCGACATCGGGCCGATCCCGCTCCACGCCTACGGCCTGCTGCTCGCGATCGGTGTGCTCGTGGCGGCGTGGATCGCGGAGCGGCGTTGGGTGGCGCGCGGCTTCGACGGCAAGACCTTCAACGACATGGCCGTGTGGATCGTGGTCGGAGGCGTGGTCGGCGCCCGCGTGTACCACGTGATCAGCGATTACCAGCTCTTCACGGACGACTGGTTGCGCGCCTTCCAGATCTGGAAGGGCGGACTCAGCATCTGGGGAGTACTAGCCGGAGGCGTCATCGCGGTGATCGTGCTGACGCGCATCAAGCACGTCGAGACGCTCCCGCTCATGGACTGCATCGCACCCGGGCTGCTCGCCGCCCAGGCCATCGGACGCTGGGGTAACTACTTCAACCAGGAGCTCTTCGGCGGCCCCACCAAGCTGCCCTGGGGGCTCGAGATCTCGCCGGCCAACCGTCCGCCGGGCTATCTGAACGACGCGACCTTCCACCCGACGTTCCTGTACGAGTCGCTCTATTGCCTCTTGCTGCTCGGCGTCGTGTGCTGGGTCGAGCGCCGGTTCCGCCTCCGCAAGGGCCAGATGTTCGCCCTCTACCTCGCGACGTACACGTTCGGCCGGTTCTTCTTCGAGAACATGCGCATCGACCCCGCCAACGAGATCTTCGGAGTGCGGATCAACTCGTGGGTCAGCGCCATCGTCTGTGTCCTGAGCATCGGCTGGTTCGTGGGGCTGGGGCGGCGCGGCGCCGAGTACCCGCCCGGCACCGTCCCGGCCGACGGCGGCGGGGCGACTCGCGAGGAGGTGTCTGACCCGTTCGGATAAGCGCCGCCGCGGCGACAGCTCATCCGCAAGCCTTCCCGGCGACGTATGTCCGAAGTACGTTCGCTCCGATTTGCGCACGGGCCGCAACAGGAGGGTTCTGCCATGACGATGACCCCGGATCGGCAGAAGGTCGACCGCGACGAAGTCTTCCTCGAGTACACGAAGAGCATCTGTCCGGTCTGCAAGACGGTCATCGACGGCGAGGTCAACGCCAAGGACAACAAGGTCTTCCTGCGCAAGCGGTGCGCCGAGCACGGACAGTTCGAGGCGCTCCTCTACTCCGACGCCGAGATGTACTTCGACTCGCTGCGGTTCAACAAACCGGGCACGATCCCGCTCGAGACCCAGACCGAGGTCAAGGACGGCTGCCCGCTCGACTGCGGCCTGTGCCCCGAGCACAAGCAGCACGCGTGCCTCGGGATCATCGAGGTCAACACGAACTGCAACCTCGACTGCCCGATCTGCTTCGCCGACTCCGGACACCAGCCCGACGGCTTCTCGCTCACAATGGACCAGGTCGAGGCGGGCCTCGACGCGTTCGTGGCCTCGGAAGGCGAGCCCGAGGTCGTCATGTTCTCCGGTGGCGAGCCGACCATCCACCCCGAGATCCTCGGCTTCATGCGCATGGCCGCCGAGAAGGGCGTGAAGATCGTCAACCTCAACACCAACGGCATGCGCCTCGCGCACGACCGCAAGTTCATGAAGGACCTCTCGGAGCTCCCGAAGCGGCCGAACATCTACATGCAGTTCGACGGGTTCGCCGAGCGCACCCACACCGAGATCCGCGGCCGAGACCTGCGCAATGCCAAGCAGAAGGCGCTGGACAACTGCGCCGAGTTCGGCCTGAACGTCACGCTCGTCGCGGCGGTCGAGCGTGGCCTCAACGACCACGAGCTCGGCGACATCGTGCGCTTCGGGATCAAGCATCCCGCGGTGCGCTCGGTGGCGTACCAACCCGTCACCCACTCCGGCCGCCACGTGGAGTTCGACCCGATGAACCGGCTCACGAACGCCGATATCGTGCACGGCCTCGCCGACCAGTGCCCGGAGTGGTTCCGGGAATCGGACTTCTTCCCCGTGCCGTGCTGCTTTCCGACGTGCCGGAGCATCACGTACTGCCTCGTCGACGGCGACCAGGTCGTCCCGATCCCGCGGCTCGTCCAGATCGAGGACTACCTCGACTACGTGAGCAACCGCGTCATGCCCGACATGTCCGTCCGGGGCGCCCTCGAGAAGCTGTGGAGCGCGTCGGCGGTGCCGGGCACCGAGATGACGGCCGAGCAGCTGGAGTGCGCGACGTGCGGGATCGACCTGCCGGAAGCGCTCAAGAGCATCACCGACAAGGCGTTCATGATCGTGATCCAGGACTTCCAGGACCCGTACACGTTGAACGTGAAGCAGCTCATGAAGTGCTGCGTCGAGGAGATCACCCCCGACGGCCGGCTCATCCCGTTCTGCGCGTACAACTCGGTCGGTTATCGGGAAGAGGTGCGCGAGCAGCTCTCGGGCGTGTCGGTTCCGACGATCGTCCCGAACGCGGCCGAGCTCCAGCCCGTGCTCCTCACGACGAAGTACGGGTCGAAGACAGACGGCAACGGCGGTGGCAACGGCGGCGACGGGGACGGCGCCGCCGACGGCTCGGACCACGTGGCGGCCAACGCAACGAACGTCGGCAAGAACCTGCGATGAGCACGGCCGAGGCGATGCCGTCGGCCGAGGAGCTCAAGCTCTGTTGCGCGAGCGCTTACCAGGGCGACGCGGTGGCGGTCATCCTCGGCGAGAGCTACCACCCGGGCGGGCTCGATCTCACGCGGCGGCTCGCGCGTTCCCTGGAGCTGCGGCCGGGCCAGCGGGTGCTCGACGTCGCCAGCGGGCCGGGCACCACGGCGTTTCTGCTGGCGTCCGAGCTCGGCGTCGAGGTAGATGGGGTCGACCTCGGTGACCTCACCGTCGCGAAGGCGAACGCGACCGCCGCCTCCGAGGGTGTCGCCGACCGGGTGCGGTTCCACCTCGGCGACGCCGAGCGCATCCCCTTGCCCGACGCGTCGGTCGACGCCGTCGTGTGCGAGTGCGCCTTCTGCACGTTCCCCGACAAGAAGACCGCCGCCGCCGAGATGGCCCGGGTGCTCAAGCCCGGCGGACGCGTCGGCATCACCGATGTGGCGCTCGACCCGGCTCGTCTCGACGCCGAGCTGCAGTCGCTCGCCGGCTGGGTCTCGTGCCTCGCCGATGCCCGTCCCGTCGAGCAGTACGTCGAGATGCTGGC
>DATFPZ010000390.1:0-3559 GCA_035264545.1 Acidimicrobiia bacterium | reverse complement strand
GCGGTCGGGGCTCGACACCCGAGCCTGCGGAGTGTGGAGCTCGAGCGCGGCCATGTTCGCTCCCCACACCAGCGACGCGAGGTCGTCG
Organism: Acidimicrobiia bacterium; assembly: GCA_035264545.1. Classification (GTDB taxonomy): domain Bacteria; phylum Actinomycetota; class Acidimicrobiia; order IMCC26256; family JACDBD01; genus JALZAA01. Next base: position 3,471 of record DATFPZ010000390.1, on the reverse strand, counting down.
AACACACATTGCTCGAGGTCGTCCGACACCGCAGCAGAGCGCATCCATTTGGGGGCGTGCGACGGGCAGCGCTTCTCGAAGAACGACTGGCTGTTGACGCCGTCGGGCCAGCGCACCAGCGTCACCGGCCTTTCGGCGAGGTGAGGCACCATGACGGCGCCGATCCGCGCGTAGTAGTCGATGACTTGCGCTTTCGTGAACCCGGCTTCCGGGTACAAGACCTTGTCGAGGTTCGACAGCCGCAGCCGCCGGCCCTCGATCTCGACTTGACTCATCGGTCGCCCTCGCAAGCTCGGGCTCCTGCGGCACGGTCGGCAAAGCCGCCGTCGCCGCGACTCATCGGTCGCCCTCGCAAGCTCGGGCTCCTGCGGCACGGTCGGCTAAGCCGCCGTCGCCGCGATTCCCCTTGGGGCTCATGGGGCCACCGGGGAAAGTGTGCGTCGACCCTCCACGACCTGCGACGCTATAGGGGCCGGCGGGCGGCAAAAGGAGGTGGGCCTGGTGCCCAGCACCATCTGGAGCGGGAACATCAGCTTCGGTCTCGTGACCGTGCCGGTGAAGCTCGTGTCGGCCGTGCGCTCGAAGGACGTGCGGTTCAACCAGCTCGAGGAGGGGACCGGCGCCCGGATCCGCTACCGGCGGGTCTCCGAAGCGAGCGGCGACGAGGTGCCCAACGAGCGGATCCAGAAGGGCTACGAGATCTCGCCCGGCCAGTACGTCGTGGTCGACCAGGAAGAGCTCGAGAAGCTCACCCCGAAGGCCAGCCACACGATCGACATCCAGGACTTCGTCGACCTCGAGCAGATCGACCCCATCTACTTCGAGCAGCCCTACTACCTCGTCCCCGACCGGGCCGCCGAAAGGCCGTACCGCCTGCTCATCGAGGCGATGACGGACCTGCAGAAGGTCGCGGTCGGCAAGATCGTGCTGCGGGCCAAGGAGCACCTCGTCGCCATCCGTCCGCTCGACGGGGCCCTGTGCATCGAGACCATGCGGCACGCCGACGAGGTCATCCCGCTCGAGGGCATCGAGGAGATCCCCCGCGGCGACGACATCGCGCCGAACCAGAAGGAGCTCGACATGGCGCGTCAGCTCATCGAAGCGCTGTCGGGTGAGTTCGAGCCCGAGAAGTACACCGACGCGTACCGCGAGCAGCTCCTCGAGATCATCGAGAAGAAGGCGGCCGGTGAGGAGATCGTCGCCGAGCCTCTGGTCGAGGAGCCGGCCAAGGTCGTCGACCTCATGGCCGCGCTCGAGGCGAGCCTGGCGCGCGCGGGCAAGGGCGAGAGCGGGGACCAGGCCGCCGCGCGGCCGTCGAAGGCGGCGGCGAAGAAGACCAAGAAGGCCGGCGCCAAGAAGGCCACGAAGGCGACGAAGACCCGCTCGCGCTCGCGCAAGTCGGCCTGAGCGCTCGCCTACGAAGCCAGCCGCTGCGGCACCGCTACTCGGCGGGGCGGAAGCTCGGTGATCACGGCGCCGCCGGCATCGACCGCGCCGGGGTGGTCGTCTTCGAGCCATCCGCAGTCCCCGCAGGCCGGCCAGGCCGCGTCCGGATCGAAGTGGAACGCCGCGCACGGCTGGAGCCGTACGTCCGGAGTGTCTTCGGTCGTGCCTGTGATGGCTGTCATCGCTGTCATCGGGTCCTCCGTGGTCTGCTCCGCCCACCACGAGCATCGAACCACGGGGGTATGACAGCTACGAGGAGCTAGCCGCCGCCCTCGTACTTGAACGAGACGTTGACCTTGGCCCGGTAGGCCGAAACCTTGCCGTTCTCGATCGTGACGTCGAGCTCGGAGACTTCGGCGACGCGGAGGTCACGCAGCGACTGAGACGCCAGCGCCACCGCACTCGCAACGGCCTGCTCCCACCCGTCGGTGCTGGTCCCGACCAGCTCGATGACCTTGTAGACGCTGTCCGGCATGTGTCCCCCCATCTCGTGCTCACGCCACGGCTCGGTGCCGCGATGCCACGATTCCGGCCGCCGCTCCGTCCGTCAAGGGTTGGTCGTAGTCTGCGGCCCGATGAGTGAGAGCGCGACTGTCCCGACGGGATCACCGGCGCCCGACTTCACGCTCCCGCGGTCGGGCGGCCGCGACGTGTCGCTGTCGTCGTTCCGCGGCCGGCCCGTCGTGCTCGCGTTCCTGCGCGGCTACTCCTGACCCTTCTGCCGCCGGCACCTCGCGCAGTTGCGCGAAGACTACGAGCGCTTCACCGCCCTCGGCGCCGAGGTGCTGGCGATCTCGGCCGAGAGCCCGCAACGGTCCGAGGCCTACTTGCGATCGCACCCGCTGCCGTACCCCACGCTCGTCGACGCCGACCACGCGGTGTTCGACGCCTACGACGTCACCAGCCGCCTCATCTCGCTCGGCCAGCGGCCGGCGCTGTTCGTCATCGACGCCGAGGGCGTCGTGCGCTTCGAGGAGGTCGGCGCGCAGCAGTACAACATCCCGCCCAACGACAAGGTGCTCGAGGTCCTCGAGTCACTGTGACCGCATCACGTGACCTGCACGGTCTTGCCGTCGCGCCATTCACGGAGGACGAGGTACTTGCCCTTGAGCGCGGCGTGGTCGAAGTGGCCAAAGCCCATCGTCGTCCCGTCGACACCTGACGTCGCCGGCAGCTGCTTCACCCGCTCGAGGCCATCCTTGAGGCCGGCGCGGGTGAGATGCCCGGCGCGGGCGATCGCCTCGCCCACGAGCCGGCCCATGTCGTAGGCGGCGCAGCCGATCGGGCCGCCGGCGGCGCGCTTCGACTTCTCCCGAAGCCGAGCGCGCATCTGGTTGTCGTCGGCGACGCCGTCGAGGTACTCCCAGCCGGCCCACCCGTCGCGCCAGTCAGGGCGCGCGTAGCCGAACATCAACGAGCTGTTGGCCATGACGGGAACGGACCAGTCGAGGTCGGCGAGCGCGACCGCGACGGCGCGTGACGCGACGCCGAGACCGAGGTACACGAGCGCGTCGGGACTGGTTTCGCGCAGGCGCGTGACGACGGGTCGCAGATCCTCGGCCAGGGGCGAGATCGCCGCCACGCCCGTCGTCTCGATGCCCTCCAGCGCCCGGGCGTCATCGAAGTATCGGGCGTACCCGTGACCCACCGGCGAGTGGTCGTGGATCACGGCTGCGCTGTGCAGCCCGCGTTGCGCGAGCCGGCGGGCCAGGAGCGGCGGCTCCTCCTCGAGCGACCCGATCTGGTAGTGGAACATGTACTCGCCCCGGGTGCGCTCCCCGCCCGTGTAGTTGATGCACGGGATCCGAGCGGCGTCGGCGAGCGGCGCGGCGATGAGGCCGTTATCGCTGATCGACGGGCCGATGATCAGCACGACGCCCGCGTCGTCGAGCTCGCCGAATGCCGTGGCGACGTCGTGCTCGGTGCCGAGCGGAAGACCGCGTGCGAGACGCGTCTCGAACTCCACCGGCCGGTCCAGGCGGCCGGTGGTGGCGATCTCGTCGAGCCCGAGGCGGACTGCCTCCT
>DATFPZ010000389.1:0-2581 GCA_035264545.1 Acidimicrobiia bacterium | reverse complement strand
GGAATCGGCCTGGGCGAGCTGCCCGGCCGACCGGAACCGGAGCCCTCGCCGCCGCCGCGTGTCGAGCCTCAGCCCCAGCCGGAGGCGGAAACCGCTCCGGAGCGCGCGTCGACCGCGCCGACGGGACCCGAACGCGAACCGGAACCCGAACCCGAACCCGAACCGGAACCCGAACCGGAACCGGAACCCGTCGCCGAGCGCGCGCCGGCCCCCGCGTCACCCGAAGTGTCCGAGCCCCAACCGCAGGAGACGTCCGAGCCGGACAGCGAAGTCGATGCCCTGTTCGAGCGCATTCGCGGCATGGGCGGCGACACCATCGAGGAGCCCCGCATCGCCTTCGACGAAGGCGGGACTGATGACCGTGGCACCGCCGGTCACGTCACGGACGCACCAGAAGCGCCGGTCCTCGTCCAGTCGGCGCCAGAACCGCGCCCGGCGACGACCGATGGTGACCCCGAGCTGCTGGCGCGCCGCGACGAGCTCCTCACGCCGATCGCCCACGAGCTCGTCCGCCACTGCAAGCGCGTCCTCCAGAACGAGCAGAACGAGATCCTCGACGCGCTGCGACGCCGACGCGGTCGCCTGACCACCGACAAGCTCCTGTCGCCGCTCTCCAAGCAGGTAGCGGCGTGGTCGGAGGTCTTGTCGCCGGCGATCATCGAGGCGTACGTCGCGGCGCGGACGGCCGCCGAACCCGACGCCGAGCCGGTGAGCGGCGCACCGCAGCGCATGGTCACCGGCATGGTCGAGGTGCTCGTCACGCCCTTGCGCGACCGCCTTGTCGCCGCGGTCGACGACACGCTCAGCGACGACGCCAACCCCGATGTGATCGCCCACCGCATCGGTGCGCGATACCGCGAGTGGAAAGGACAGGAGCTCGACAACCGGATCAGCGATCTCCTCGCGGCGGTGTACGCGCGTGGTGTGTACGACGCCGCGCCGGAAGGCGCACGCCTGCGTTGGGTCCCCGCCGAGCAGGGCCAGTGCCCGGATGCCGACGACAACGCGCTCGAGCCCACACGGCGCGGGGAGCGCTTCCCGACCGGCCAACAGTTCCCGCCGGCGCACCCTGGTTGTCGGTGCTTGCTCGCGGTCGTGCACGAACATCACAGCACCGAAGTGAACGCGTGACGACGCGACCCGGAATCTCGGTACCCCGGCGGTAGGCTTCCGCGGCGGACGGTGGCTTTGCCGACCGTCGCCGCAAAGGCGGAGCCTGCGACGGCGACAGGAGAACTAGTCGATGCGCGTGCCCACAGCCCCACGTCGACGGCGCGGCTTCCGCGTGCGCGGATGGATCATCGCGGGGGTCATCCTGCTGGTGATCCTCCTGTTCAGCCTGCGCGGGCTCGCGGGCTTCTACACCGACTTCCTCTGGTTCGACTCCGTGGGGCAGGGCAGCACGTGGCGAGAGCTGCTCTCGGCCAAGGTCGTCCCGGCGATCGTGTTCACGCTCGTGTTCTTCGTGATCATGTTGACGAGCCTGCTGATCGCCGATCGCCTCGCGCCGAAGTACCGGTCCATGGGTCCCGAGGACGAGCTCGTCGAGCGCTACCAGCAGTTCGTGTCGCCCTACCAGGGCCGGATCCGCGTCGGCGTCTCGTTGTTCTTCGCGTTGATCGCGGGCGTGGGCGTCTCCTCGCAGTGGCAGGAGTGGGTGCTGTTCACCCACCGGGTCGACTTCGGTGTCAAGGACCCGCAGTTCAACCAGGACATCGGCTTCTACGTCTTCCAACTGCCGTTCATGCGCTTCATCTTCAACTGGCTCTTCGCCGGCCTCGTGATCGTCCTGCTCGTGACTGCGGTCGCGCACTACCTCAACGGTGGCATCCGGTTCCAGAGCCCGTTCCAGCGGGTGACCCCCCAAGTCAAGGCGCACCTGTCGGTGATCCTCGCCGTGATGGCGCTCGTGAAGACGGCGCAGTACTACCTCGACCGGTTCAACCTCGACTTCTCGGAACGTGGTGTCGTCACCGGCGCCAGCTACACCGACGTGAAGGCGCAGTTGCCGGCGCTGAACCTGTTGATCTTCATCTCGATCGTGGCCGCAGGGTTGTTCATCTGGAACATCTGGCGGCGGGGCTGGGTCCTTCCGATCATCGCCGTCGGCCTGTGGGGGTTCGTGTCGATCGTCATCGGCACGATCTACCCGGCCGGGGTCCAGAAGTTCCGGGTCGAGCCGAACGAGTTCCAGAACGAGCAGGAGTACATCGAACGCAATATCGCGGCGACGCGCGCGGCGTTCGGCCTCGGCAGCGTCGAGAACAAGCCGTTCGACTATCAGCAGAACCTCGACGCGGACGTCGTCAACCAGAACATCGCGTCGATCGACAACGCGCGGCTGTGGGATCCCTCGGTGATCCAGTCGACGTACCAGTCGCTGCAGGGGCTCCAGACGTTCTACAAGATCGACGACGTCGACATCGACCGCTACAAGGTCGGCGACCAAACGCGCCAAGTCGTGCTGTCGGCGCGCGAGATCAGCCAGGGTGAGCTCCCGAGCCAGTCGTGGGTGAACCAGCACCTCGTGTACACACACGGCTATGGCATCGTCGCGTCGCCCACGAACGCCTCCGCCGAA
>DATFPZ010000388.1:0-4575 GCA_035264545.1 Acidimicrobiia bacterium | reverse complement strand
GTCAACGTCTGGGACGTTACCGACCAGATCCAGGCGCTGATCGCCGCGCGCCAGCCGGTCGCCCGCGCGCGGCTCGTCGATCCCGACGTCCCGCTCGACGCGCTGCTGCCGGCGGACAAGGCGTAGGGCGCTTCAAGGGCGAGCGGCGCCGGCTGCGCCGCTCGCCCTCGTATCCCTCACCGACGTCGCCCCCGCCCGGACGCCGTCGTTGGCCTGCCCGTCCTCGCTGACCGCGATCGGCGGCTGCGGCTTGCCCGAGGCGACCATCGAGTCGCCGTCGACGGCGTCGTATCCCGGTCCGCCGTCCAGCACGTCGGCGGACGCGGGGTCGTTGTGCGCGGCGGGCGCAGATCGTGGGGAGCGCGACGTGTCGCGCCAGGCGTATCGAGTTCATGGCGCGATCCTTCGCGCCGCCGCGCCGCCCGCGCACCCCGGGCCGACCCCCGGCCGCGCTTTCACGGGGCTCCGGAATATCGACCGCAGCCGGCGCGTCCGCACGGTATGCGAACGGTGATCAAGAGAATCGGCCGGCGTCAGCGCCGGAGCGACGACGGCAGAAGGCACCGCGCCTCGGTCCAGGCGCGGCTTGCGGTCCTGCACTCGCGCGGCGACGTCAGCGACGCGGAGCTCGCCGCGGCCGTGGTCGGTAGGCCCTGACGGCTCGCGAGAGCCACCGGTCAACGCTGCAAGTCCGCGGTTTTCGCAGCCCCGTGCAGCGTTGACGGCGTCATGCGCCGTCAACGCTGAAAGGTCCGCCCGGAACGAGCGGAGTTCAGCGTTCACGCGCGGCAACGCCGGTCAGGCCCCGAGATCCGCGACCTACCGGCGTTGACGGCCCAATAGGCCGTCATCGCCGGTCGCCCTGCCGAATCGCGGGACCGGCCTGCGTGACCGGCAGGTTCGAACCGGCTCCTTCACTGCCCGCCGTTCAAACGCTGGGGCCGAGAAGCCGCCGGCGGACGACCGCACGGTTTGAGCCGCGGCCGGAAGACCGCGCGGTTCGAGCCGCCGGGGGCGTCGTGCCCCCGGCGGCTCCGCCGTTCCCTCGGCGTCCTGGCCTCAGGGCACGATGGTCACCGAATCGCAGCCCTGGAAGACGACGTTGCTCGCGCCGAACCGGCCGCGCACGCATGCCTCGACCTCGCTGCCGGTGAACCCGGACTGCTGGATCCCGAAGTGCAGCAGCATGTCGCGATCGCCGTCCATGGTCTTCTCGTCCGAGCGCTCGAGCGCGTCCTCGATGTGGCCGCGCCTGTGCGTCTCCTGCGCGCCTCCGCCGGCGGTCACGATCGGCTTCGGGCCGAAGCGAACGGTCAGCGGCCGGATCGTGGTCGCGTCGAACGCCAGCGGCAGCCCGTACTCGCCCGCGCGCGTCGTCAGCACGTCGACCGGGACCTCGCCCTTCTTGTCGTCGAGCTCGATCGGGTTGCGGAAGCTGCCCGGCGCGATGTTGATCGCGACCGGGACGATGCACTCGACGGTGAGCGAGATCGTCTCGTTGTTGTTCGACGTGTCGGGATCGATATCGTCGGGCCGGTCCGGCGAGAGCGCGTTCGTGAACGTGAACGTCGCGGGCCCTCCGCGCGTGCACGCGATCTCGAACTCCTCGTCGACCGCGCGCCGCTCCTGGTAGCCGAGCGCGGCCTCCACGTGCGAGGTCGAGGCCGGGCTCACCGTCGCGTTCGAGCTCGCCGCGGCGGTGCGGGCGACGCGCACGTCCATCGGCGCCGACGGCCCGTTGTTCGTGATCAGCTTCTCGAGCGTCACGGTCGCCGGCTGCCCGACGATCAGCTCCGCCGGCGGGCTCGCCGCCGCGAAGCTGACGATCTCGACGTCGGCCTTCGCCTTGACTAGCGTCGACTCGCTCTTCTCGTCGTTGCTCGCGTCGCGATCGTTGCGGTCGGAGTCGGCGGTCGCCTTGTTGGTGATAGTCAGCGGCGCGCCCGCCTCGTGGACGAGCTCGCGGTCGATCGAGACCGTGATCGTGATCGTGCGCTCCTGGTCGTCGGCGAGGTCGCCGAGCCCGCAGGAGAGCGTGCCGGCCGGGGACTCGGTGCACGGGATCGAGCTCGACTCGTACGTCGTGCCCTCCGGCAGCACGTCGACGACGCGCGCGTCCTCGGCCGTCCCGGGGCCGTTGTTGCGTGCCCGGATCGTGTAGGTCAGCGTCTCACCGGCGAACGCCGGGTCCTGGCCGTCCGCCTTCGAGACCAGCTCCATGTCGGCCGTCGAGACGGTGAAGTCCCGCGTCGCCGGGGTCGGGTCGATGTTCGCCCCCACCCGGCCGCGGACCCGGAACGTGTACGAGCCGTCGGCGAGGTCCGACGCCGGCGTGTGGCTTGCGCCCGGTCCCGAGCAGGCGGCCCACACGGCCGTCCCCTGGTCGATCGAGCACTCGAACGTGGCGCCGGCACGGTTGCCGCTGAACGTCCACGTCGGCGTCGGATCGTCAGTCTCGCCGGGTCCGCTTGCGATCGTCGTGTCCGGCGCCGCCGCCTCGGTCAGCATCTCGGTGGCCAGCACCGCGTTGTTCACCTGCGTGCAGTCGGCGGCCACGATGCCGGCGGTCCCGACGAGGTTGGTGCACGCCTGGTTGAGCGCGTTGCCGAGGGCGCCGTAGTCGCTTCCGCCGGTGAGGATGTTCGTCTGCGCCTCGTAGAAGATCCGCACGGTCTTCTCCAAGCCGATCGGGCTGACGGTGAACGTGTTGAACGTCTGCCCGTCGGTGAGGAGGAAGGCCGCCTTGTTGCCGACACCGCTGTTGAAGTGGACGCCGCCGTTGTCGCCCGGCTGGAACCACCAGTTGGAGCTGGTCATCTTGTCCGGCGACGCGGCGCCCTGCGTCGTGACGGCGGCCGGGTCCTCCATGTCGCGGTAGGGGCCGCCCGGGCTGTCCTCGAACAGCTGCCAGCGCGTGGCCGCGGTGTCGGTGCCCTGCCCGTTGCTGAGGTCGAGGGCCTCGCCGAAGACGTCCGACAGCGACTCGTTGATCGCGCCCGACTCGTTCTGGTAGACGAGGGCGGACTCGAACTGGGTGACGCCGTGGGTCAGCTCGTGGCCGACGAGATCGTCGCCGTTCGCCCAGCCCTGCCCGTAGTACATCTCCGCGCCGTTCCAGAACGCGTTGTTGAACGGGCACGGATTCGCGAACAGCGTCGGCGGCGGCGGGCTCGGGTTGGGGTTCGTCGCGTTGTCGCAGAACCGCACCGTGTTGTTGAGCGCCAGCCCCGCTCCGTTGAGGCTGTCGCGGTTCCACCTCGTGAAGTAGAAGTCGTAGACCTGCTGGTTGAAGTCGTAGGCGGAGTTGACCTCGGCGACGCCGCCGCCGTACGTGCCGCCTTCCGTCAGGACCGGAGAGGTGCAGGGATTAGCCGCGCCGCGCGTGTTGGCGTTGTCGCAGACGCGGCGGTTGAGCGCGTTGTGGACGAGCTCGAAGACGTGCGCGACGCTCCCGTCGGCGGCGTCGATCAGCACCTGCTTGTGCACATCGGGATGGCGCTCGGAGCTCACGTCGACGCTCCAGACGAGCTCCGGGCCGCCGTCGTCGCCGAACAGGTTCGGGTCGTAGACGTAGAGCTTCCCGGCGGCCGCCTCCAGCTCGTCCGCTGCAACGTCGGCGCGGTCCGCAATGGACGCGAGCGCCGCTTCCGCCGCAGCTTCGCGTCCGATCGCGGGATAGGTGTCGATGCGGCCGATCGGCGCCGCCTCGCCGCTGACCGAGAGCACCTCGTTGGCGGACGTGAGGTTGACGATCAGCTCGCCCGCGAGCACGGGCACCCCGTCGACGTTCTGCTGCGAGTGCACGGCGAAGCCGCCGCCGGGGGTGGACGAGGCGTCGATCAGGCTGAGCTCGTCGCCTGCGATGCCGAGCGCGTCGGCATGCGCCTCGAGATACGTCAGGCCCGCCGTGACGGCGGGCGCGCCCGGACCGACGCCCGGCGCGCGATCCAGCGGGCTCCCGGGCTCGGTGGCCACGAAGACGACCTTGCCGGTGTCGTCGCTGCGGGTCACCTCCGCATCGGGTCCGAAGCCTCCTTCGGCCGAGGCCGCCGGCGCCGCGGCCAGCATCACCGCCCCGCTCGCCAAGACGGTTGAAAGTCTGCCCAGCATTGCTCTTCCCTCCCTGGTCGGTGAACGCACGTGAACCAGGAGCGGGCCGGCGCCCGCCGTGATACGTCGACGGCAGCGACGCCGGCGCCTCGGCGTGCGGCTCCGCGCCGCCGGCGCTCCCCTCGTCGGCTGAGACGCCCGAAAGCGACACTACGCGCTGTGGACAACGCCCGGATCGCCGATCGCCTCGACGCGTTCGCGTCGCTGCTCGAGCTCGCCGACGCGAACCCGTACACCGCGCGCGCCTACCGCCGGGCGGCGAAGACGATCCGCGGCGCAGGGACTCCCGTCGCCGAGCTCGTGCGCTCCGGGCGCGTACGCGCCCTGCGCGGGATCGGCGCCGGAATCGAGGCGCGGCTGCGCGAGCTCGTCGAGACAGGCGAGATCGCCGAGATCGCCGAGCTGGAGCGCGAGCTCTCACCCGACCTCGTCGGCCTGGGCCGCTACCTGGGCCTCAGCGCGAAG